>NZ_JBRAGO010000009.1:0-63515 GCF_052746595.1 Leptodesmis sp. | reverse complement strand
CTGCGTTTCATCCCCGGCTTAAAAGACCGGGGTTCTCACGCGAGTTTTCTATAGCAGCTTGGCTGGATAAGAATTTAATCTCCCTGAGCAATTTCATCCCACAGGCTGGTAAATTGCCTCAGGCTAAGAAAATCTCCATTGCCCAAAATCAGATGATCCAGAAGAGGTATGCCTAAAAACTGGGCACCAGCGAGGAGTTGGCGCGTTAAGTTGATATCTTCGGGACTGGGTTCCAGGTTGCCGGAGGGATGATTGTGAGCCACGATCAGACGAGTTGCTCCCTGCTTGAGGACTTCCCGGAAAATGTCACGGGGATGGGCCAGGGTTTCGGTGGCAGTGCCGATCGTGATCACGCGGGTTGCCAGCAGTCGGTGTTTGACATCCAGCAGCAACACGGCAAATCGTTCCTGGGGTTGCCACATCAAGTCCTGGCTCAGGGCAGCCGCAGCCACGGCGGGATCATCAATCACACTCTTGTCAGCAGGCCGGGACTGAAACGCTCGCTTACCCAGTTCGATCGCCGCCACGATCGTTGTCGCTTTTGCTGGCCCGATTCCTGGAATTCGGGTTAGTTCTCCCACTCCGATATCCCGCAAGGCCGAGAGGGGATCCTGCTGCCCTTTTCCCAGCTCTTGCAGTAAGTACTGACCCAGACCCACGGCTGACAGTTTTCCTGGCCCCTGACCTGTTCCCAGCAAAATCGCAATTAACTCGGCAGTAGCCAGACTGCGCGGCCCATATGTAATCAATCGTTCTCGCGGTCGTTCACTGGCGGGCATATCCGCCACTTTCAGGCTGTAGGTCATGGATGCACCTAGCTGGTTGAAGGGGAAATGGTTCTAGTTCAGTTATTCCCATCCAACGATCATTTGTCACTGGTCATTGGTCATTAGCTATAGTTCTAGCGGTTGCTTAAAAGTCGCAGATCTTTGTCCCTGTTTTGTAAGGACTGCTGCACCTTCAGCGGAACCAGTTGAACTGCGCAAGCTTTCAGTTCAGGCTGCCTGGAGTCAGGACAGGATACGGGATGGGTCAATGCGTTAGCTTCGGCCTGGTCTGCCCATAACTCGCCCCAGTGGAGGGGGACAAACACAGTGCCCGGAGCAATTATACGGGTCATTGTGACGGGGAAGCGGGCTGTGCCGCGTGGCGATCGCACTTCCACCCAATCATGTTCTTGCAGGCCCAATTTCTGGGCATCACGGGGATGGATTTCCAGAAGGGGATACGGGTGCATCTTCTGGATTTTCTCAATCCGTCCCGTCCGGGTTTGAGTATGCCAGTGACCATATAAGCGTCCTGTGGTAAGGACGAAGGGATAGTCAGGGTTGGGAGGTTCAGCAAGGCCACGGGAATGGCAGGGTATAATGCGGGCGGGGGTATGGGGGGTGGTGAATGGGTGGTGGGTGTATAGCCGTTTAGGGGGTGGGGGATTTGGGTTTGGGGATTGGAGGGGTAGGGCCATTGGAGGGGGCCGAGGTGGTGGAGGCGATCGTGGCTGAGGCCAGACATATCGCAGGGACGGTTTTGGGTGAGTTGAACGAATTCGGCGAAAACTTCGGCAGGGGTGGTGAAGGGAAAGTGATCGGCGAAGCCTAAACGACGGGCGACTTCGGCGATGATTTCCCAATCAGGACGGGCGGCTCCGGGGGGAGTGCGAAAGGCGGAACAGAGGGTGATCATTCGCTCGGAGTTGGTCATGGTGCCTGTTTTTTCGCCCCATTGCGCGGCAGGCAGCAGGAGATGGGCATAGTGGGCAGTTTCAGTCGGGTAGTAGGCATCCTGGTAGATGGTGAAGGGCGATCGCTGCAACGCCGCTTTGACTCGCTCTAAATCCGGCAGGCTAACGGCAGGATTAGTCGCCACGACCCACAACAGCCCGACATCTCCAGTTTCTAAGCCGGTAATCCTGTCCCAGGCGGTACGTCCCCAATGGAGGGAAATTCGTCCTGCAGGCAAATTCCAGAACTGCTCTACCTCGGCGCGATGCTCGGCAAATTTGACGTGGCGGTAGCCCGGTAAGAGATTACACAAACCACCCACTTCCCGACCTCCCATGGCGTTCGGTTGTCCAGTCAGGGAAAAGGGGCCAGATCCCGGTTTGCCGATTTGTCCGGTCAGCAGGTGTAAATTAATAATGCTGCAAACCTTAGCCGTGCCTTCACTGGATTGATTCACACCCATGGACCAGAGGGACAGCACCCGATCGGATTCTCCCCACCAGCGAGCAGCCTGCTCCAATTCGGCCACGGTGATACCACAGCGATCGGCCACCACATGGGGAGAATAATGGCGAATGACCTCGGCAAATGATACAAAATTGCTGGTGTGATGCTCGACAAAATCAGACTCAATATAACCCCACTGCATCAACAGATAGGCCATCCCATTCAGCAGATCAATATCAGTTCCCGCTTGAATAGCGAGATGGAGATCCGCGTCTTCAGCGGTTGGGGTACGGCGGGGATCGACCACAATCATCCGCATCTTGGGATGCTTCTTATGGTGTTTCTGCAGGCGGTTATAGGCGATCGGATGACATTCTGCAGCATTGGTGCCAATCAGAAAGGCACAATCGGTTAATTCCAGATCCTCATAGCAACAGGGCGGGCCGTCCGCTCCCAAACTTTGCACATAGCCTGCAACGGCGGAAGACATGCAGAGGCGGGAGTTGGAGTCGAAGTTATTAGTGCCCAAACATCCTTTGAGAAACTTCTGTGCCACATAATAATCTTCCGTTTGCATTTGCCCGGAGCCATACATACACACGGCATCGGCTCCCTGAGTGGCTAAAACGGTCTGGAAACGGTTGACGATCGCCTCCAGGGCTTCCTCCCAGGTAACGCGCTGAAATTCCTCATCGAGAGACTTACGCCACATGGGATATAACAGGCGATCGCGATCCAGCGCCTCGGCCACGGTGGCCCCTTTCACACACACCATACCCTGACTGGAGGGATGGGTACGATCGCCCCGTACTTTCCACCCTGGGCTAGTTCCCTCTCCTGATGCCCCCGCCTGGGGGTGTGGACTTACTTCCAGGCCACAGCCAACTCCGCAGTAGGGACAGAGAGTTTTGGTTGAATCGCAGGTTGTCATAAGCACTGTAGGTTGTGGCGTTGTGGCATTGCTGGGGAGATTTAGGGCAATTCTCCGACAGGCTATCCTCCCCAAATCCTAGGAGCATTACGATTGGTTTCCTGTACTTGCAATCGCAAGCAGGGAATCCGACAAAATACCGCTTCCCCTTTTCCAGATTTGGTGTGGATTTCCAACAATCCTTCTGGCAGGGCTTCAAACATCAGCCGTTGACGGGGAAAGACTACCCGCTCGAATGACCAGTCGGGAATGTTGGCAATCCGTGCTCTTTGAATCTGAGCTGTGGAGTTGACGTAGTAACACAAAATCTGGCCAGACCCATTCGACGGCAAGGGGGGAAAGGCTGAAGTCATGACACCCTCCTGGGGCTAGTCGGCATCAGTCAAGGCATAACGACCAAAGAGAAAGTCCAGGGCACGGTTGCGGAGGGTATAGTATTTGGGATTTTCCATCATCTGGCTACGATCGCGGGGATGCGGAAAGGGCACTTCCATAATTTCGCCGATCGTCGCAGCGGGACCATTGGTCATCATCACGATGCGATCGGCCAGAAACAGGGCTTCATCAATGTCAGAGCCATGAAACCAAGGGTAGCCTGAGTGGTTTCAGGTGTATCCGCCACCGTGACGCTGGCCGCAGGGGCGGCACTGGGAGCAGAACTGCCCGTTGAAGTTGTTTTGCTAGAACTGCAACCATGAACCAATAACGTTCCAGCAGCGGTGGCCCCGGCAGTCAACAAAAATTTGCGTCTTGATAGATTTGATATGGTTTCAGTTCCTTGGATGGTTAATTTGGTAAATGGTTAAGGGTGGGTTTGAGAGAATGGGATGTGGGTGATGTGGGGAGGGCAAGGGAGTAAATCCATCCCCCATCACCCTGGCATGGCAGCATCCGTTACCGTGATTTCAATTACAGGTCAACCCCATCCACGGCTTTGCCATCCTTGCGGGTTTTGGTGCCCATTAAGCCAATGTCGGCCACCTGGGGTTGGCCGCAAGAGTTGGGGCACCCTGTCCAGTGGATACGAACGGGTTGAGGATAGATTAATTCCGCATCCGGTTCTTTGATCAAAGCCAAAGCGCGGTTTTTGGTTTCAATCAGGGCGAAGTTGCAAAATTGGGCACCAGTGCAGGAAACGAGCGATCGCACCAATAGCGAAGGTTCGACGGTAAATCGTTGCAATAATGGTTCCTGCAACAACAGACCAACGCGAGAATCCGGCACATTCGGGATGATTATGTTTTGCTCCACGGTCAGGCGCAATTCTCCACTGCCGTAGACTTCTGCCAGACGCGCCAGGTCAAACATTTCTGCGGCCTGCAATCGACCAACGGGAACGTGTAAGCCGACATAATTTAGACCTGCCTGCTTTTGGGGGTAGACCCCAATGTGATCGCGCTTATCCCAGAGAATTTCATCCTTGGGGGCAGCGGTTTGCAGAGCATATCCCAACTGACTTTCCACTTTGGAACGGAACCGTTCCATGCCCCACTCATCAATTAGCCACATTAATCGTGCTTTCTGACGATTGGCGCGGAGGCCGTGATCCCGATACGCGATGAGAATTGCTTCACAGAGGGTGACGACTTGTGATGGCTCGACCCAGACATCCATGGGAAGCGCGGCTGCACAACGTTTAGCAGAGAAGAATCTCCACCGACCAGGACGTTGAAGCCCAGGCGATCGTCCTTGAAAGCAGGCACAAAGGCAATATCGTTGATCTCGGCATGGACGGAATTATCCCGGCAGCCAGCGATCGCGATATTGAATTTGCGCGGCAGATTGGTGAACGCAGGATTACCCTGACCTTTATTGGTAATCAGATCCTGCACCTGCTGGCACAGTTCCCGCGTGTCGATCAACTCATCCGCATCCAACCCGGCCACAGGCGATCCGGTAATATTGCGAACATTGTCCATCCCAGACTGAATGCTGGTTAGCCCTACCCGCTCAAACTGGCTGAAGATGTCGGGAATATCTTCAATTCACACGCCACGCAGTTGAATGTTTTGCCGGGTGGTAATGTCGGCACTGCCGTCTTCTCCATACCGCTGTACCACGCCGGCCAGCACTCGTAGTTGCGAACTGCTAATCACCCCGTTGGGAATCCGCATCCACATCATGAACTTGCCCGGAGTGACGGGACGGAAGAACACGCCCATCCATTTCAGCCGATGGTCGCGATCGGTTTCATCCATCGCTTCCCAGCCGATTTTGGCAAAGTGTTCAAGCTCTGCCTTAACCGCCAATCCATCCTTTTCAGCCTTAAACTTTTCAAACTTATTCAGACTCGCCGCTGCTCGAACAGTGCTGGTCATGGTTATTTCTCCGGCTATCTCTGCAACAGTGAATTGACAGCCATGACGATCAACTCAACCAGAACGGACTGGAAGACCCCGATCTAGTGAGAGCAAAGCAATAGACTGTGCAATACCTGACCGCACCAGGCCATTGAACTTCTTCAGAAATGTTCTAAACCAAGTCCAGCTAGAGAACGGTCGTTTTCCCATCAGAGAAACGCCGGTTCTGGGCTTGGATAAGGTTTATTTCCATCGAAAGACTCAATCGGTGCGCTGTTAGGTATAAGGTAGAAGCATGGACAGAAGAAATTCGTATCTTTGGTTACAAACTATTTCAAGATATGAAGTTTTAGCATGGGGTCGATGCTAACTGTGCATTAAAGACTTTGCTGCCACAACGCATTTAGAAATTGCTGAAGAACACAAAGCCTTGATATATCAAGAGTTTAGCGATCGTGGAATGATTAAAAACACGATCGCCTTCGTAAGTCAACAAAGCTTTACTGACAATCCAAAATCGCAAATCCAAAATCCAAAATCGTCTAGGGCCGTTTCTCCTACCCATCTCACAAAAAATAAGACGCTCTGGTAAGCCAAAGCGTCGGAACAGTAACTACTCTCTTCTAGTTACTACCACCTGAGCTGCCTGCATTTCGTAAACTACCCCAGGATGATGGTGTGAGGGGGAGATGGGAGGAGACAACCCGCTCACCCACCTACCCATCCCCTTCCCCAGTAGAATTGAAATTACAGATTAGGAGCTTCCTCACCGTGGTTACCCCAGCTTCTCTCAGTCCCTACGAAACTAAAACTCAAGAGATTGCTCGCCAGTTGATTAGTGCTACCCGCGAGCATCGATCGTTTTTCGCCCAAATGCGCGATCAGATGCGGTGGGACGACAAGATGCTGGGCTGGGCAATGAGCAATCCTGGTTTACGGGTGCAGTTGTTTCGCTTTATTGACTGCCTGCCCTCTCTGCACAGCAAAGCGGAGATTGCTCGTCATTTACAGGAATACCTCGGCAACGAAATCGTAGAACTGCCGGGAGCCTTAAAAGCACTGCTGGGATTCGCCAGTCCAGACTCCATGCCTGGTCAGATTGCCGCCACCACAGTTTCTACTGGAGTGGAAGCGCTGGCTCATCGATACATTGCGGGTGAAACGATTCAGCAAGTGATTAAAACCATTGAACGCCTGCGCAAAGATCGGATGGCGTTTACGGTGGATTTACTGGGTGAGGCCGTGATCACAGAAGTTGAAGCCCAGTCTTACCTGAATCGCTATTTGGATCTATTAGGGCAATTAACCGAAGCCTCCCAACGCTGGTCAACCGTAGAGCAGATTGATCGCGCAGATGCAGAAGACCTCCCCAGAGTGCAGGCATCCGTTAAGTTAACCGCCTTCTATTCCCAATTTGATCCGCTAGATGAACAGGGTAGCCAGGAAAAGGTGAGCGATCGCATCCGCCTGCTGTTACGTCGGGCCAAAGAACTGGGAGCCGCGATTCATTTTGACATGGAGCAATACCAGTACAAGGCGACTATCCTGACCATTCTGAAGCAACTACTGATGGAAGAGGAATTTCGCGATCGCGCTGATATCGGTATCACGTTGCAAGCCTACCTGCGGGATAGCATCGGCGATTTGAAGGATTTGATTACCTGGGCGAAGGAACGCGGCACCCCCGTCACCGTCCGGTTGGTGAAAGGGGCGTACTGGGATCAGGAAACCATTAAAGCGGTGCAAAAAGATTGGCCTCAGCCTGTGTTCAATGATAAGGAAGCCACGGATGCCAACTTCGAGGCCATGACCCGCCTGCTGCTGGAAAATCACAACTATCTATATGCGGCGATCGGCAGTCACAACGTCCGCTCCCAGAGCCTTGCGATCGCCATTGCCGAAACCCTTAATATTCCCCGTCGCCGCTTCGAGTGCCAGGTACTGTATGGCATGGCCGATAAGTTGGGCAAAGCGATCGCCGATCGCGGCCACCGGGTGCGCATCTACTGTCCCTACGGCGAATTGATCCCTGGGATGTCCTACCTGATCCGTCGCCTGCTGGAAAACACCGCCAACAGTTCCTTCCTGCGCCAGAATCTGGAAGAAAGGCCGATCGAAGAACTGTTGAAAGCACCCGTGATGAAAAGTTCTGAGTTCTCAATTTTAAGTTCTCAGTTAGCAGACGGTTCTCAAAATTCAGAACTTAAAACTCACAACTTCTCCAACGCTCCCGATACTGATTACGCCCTCTCCAGCCACCGTCAGGAAGTCCGGCAGGCGTTACAACAGGTGCGGCAACAGTTGGGCAAAACCTATCTGCCATTGGTTAATGGGGAATACATCAACACGGTCAATTATGTCGATTCCGTCAATCCCTCCAATCCCAGTGAGGTTGTGGGTCAGATTGGCTTGCTGAGTGTGGAACAGGCAGATCAGGCGATCGCAGCCGCCAAAGCTGCGTTTCCAGGCTGGAAACGCACGCCAGCAAAGGAACGGGCCGATATTTTGCGTCGGGCTGCCGAATTGATGGAGCAACGCCGTCAGGAATTAATTGCCTGGATGGTGTTTGAAACAGGCAAGGTGGTGAAGGAAGCCGATCCAGAAGTATCGGAGGCGATCGACTTTTGCCGCTACTATGCTGATGAAATGGAACGGTTGGAACAGGGGGTAGCCTACGACTATCCCGGTGAAACCAACCGCTACCACTACCAGCCCAGAGGCGTTTCCCTGATCATTTCTCCCTGGAACTTCCCGCTGGCCATTCCTGTCGGGATGACGGTGGCCTCCCTGGTGGCTGGAAACTGTACCCTGCTCAAACCAGCGGAAGTCTCGTCGGTGATTGCGGCCAAGTTTACCGAAATTCTCATCGAAGCGGGCATTCCCCCAGGCGTGTTCCAGTTTGTCCCAGGAAAAGGCTCGACGGTCGGTTCCCACATGGTCAAACATCCCGATGTGCACATGATCATCTTTACCGGATCGCAGGAAGTCGGGTGTCGGATTTATGCCGATGCCGCCATTCTGCAACCCGGACAGAAGCATCTGAAGCGGGTGATCGCCGAGATGGGCGGTAAGAACGCCATTGTTGTGGATGAAAGCGCTGATCTGGATCAAGCGGTTCAGGGGGTGGTGCAATCCGCCTTTGGCTACAGTGGTCAGAAGTGTTCGGCCTGCTCACGAGTTGTGGTTCTGGAACCCATTTATGATGTCTTCCTGGCCCGACTGGTGGAGGCGGTGCGATCGCTCAACCTTGGCCCCGCTGAGTTGCCCGGTACGAAGGTTGGCCCAGTGATTGATGCCAATGCCCAGGCGCGAATTCGGGAGTACATCGAAAAGGGCAAGCTGGATAGTGAAGTAGCCCTGGAAATGCCTGCTCCAGAAGGTGGCTATTTCGTTGGCCCTGTCATTTTCCGGGATGTGCCTCCCACAGCGGTGATTGCTCAGGAAGAAATCTTTGGCCCGGTGCTGGCCGTGATGCGGGCCAAAACGTTCGACGAAGCTCTGGAAATCGCCAACGGCACCAACTTTGCCCTGACGGGTGGCCTCTATTCCCGCACGCCTTCCCACATCGATCGCGCCCAAGCAGAATTTGAAGTTGGCAATCTGTATATTAATCGCGGCATTACGGGGGCGATCGTTGCTCGGCAACCCTTTGGCGGCTTCAAACTCTCTGGAGTCGGCTCCAAAGCAGGTGGGCCTGATTATCTGCTTCAGTTCCTGGAACCTCGAACAGTAACTGAAAATGTTCAACGTCAGGGCTTTGCCCCGATCGAGGGAGCGGATTAAGGGATTGGCGATCGGCCCTGCACTTAACCGACGACAAGGCTTGATCCAGATCAACACCTGAGGGTTACCCCTGCCTTGCGAGAACTGCCTGCTTTATAGTTTTAGGATTAGGAGATCAGTGATTATGACAAGTTCTTCCTCTATTTCACCGTCAGAAAAAACACTGTTGCGTGTGGTGTACGCGATCGCTCTTGCTGACGGCCAACTCTCCCCTGAAGAACTGGATCGGATACTGTCGGAGTTCTCCAAATTCTTTGCAGATAATGAAGTAAGAGAGCAACAGATTCGGCAAGAATTGCAACAGTTTGCGACGGAGAAAGTTGCCCTGGAAGAACTAGTGCCTCAGTTGAAGCTGGAGGAAGACCGGGAACTGGCTTTGAAGTTGGGCTATATGGTGATTCGCTCCAGTCGCAGAAACCCAGAGGAAGCCTGGATCAACCCAGCCGAAAAAGCGGCTTACCGTCGTCTGATCGAGTTGTTGAACCTGCCCGATGAAACCGTGGCAAAGATCGAAGCCGTGACAGACGCTGAGTTAAATCAGCAAGACGATTTTGTTCACGCAATCGCCCATCGGGTGCGACGATTTTTAGGACGCTAAGCTTGCAATTGCTGTATTAATCTTTCCCCTTCTCCTTATTATTTCTTCTCCTTATTATTTATTATTTGTACTGGATTCTGGGATCTATAAAGGAGTAGGAAAGATCAACGATGAGATTGATCAAGACAAAGGCGATCGCCACAAACACCACTCCCCCCTGCACCACAGGATAGTCCCGTTCTAGAATACCTTGATAGATCCAGGAACCAATTCCTGGCCATGCAAAAATGGTTTCTGTCAAGATCGCGCCTCCTAATAACGTGCCAAACTGCAGGCCGATGATGGTACTAATTGGCAGCAGGGCATTTTTCAGGGCGTGCTGACCAATCACCCGAAACAGTGGCACCCCCTTGGCTTTCGCGGTACGGATGTAGTCCTGAGATAAGGTATCCAGCATGGCGCTGCGGGTGATACGGGCCAGAATCGCCAGGGGAATCGTACCCAGGGTCAGGGCAGGCAGTACCAGATGAGACAGTACATCCAGCAACAACGGCCCATTCAATTTTAGCAGCGCATCTAAGACATAGAATCCGGTGATCGGCTGGAAGGCGAATCCGACCTCTACGCTAAGGCGGCCACTGGGAGGCAACCAGTGCAAATTTACTGCAAACAGGTAAATCAGCAATAGACCTAACCAGTACACGGGTAAAGAGACTCCGAGAAGGGAAACCGTCATCGCCAGTTGATCCAGCCAACGATTTTTGCGAACTGCAGCCAGGATTCCTGCCGGGATTCCTACAATCAGGGCGATCACCATTGCCGCCAAAGACAGTTCAAAGGTGGCAGGCCAGCGAGTTCTCAATTCTGTTGCGATAGGAATGCCGCTGATAATGCTGGTGCCTAAATTAAAGCGCAGTAAGTTGCTAAGAAAGGTCAGATATTGGACGGGTAAGGGTTTGTCTAGGCCGAGTTGCGATCGCAAAGCTGCCACTTGATCTGGTGTAGCCCGCTCTCCCAATAGCACCACCGCTGGATCCCCTGGAATCAGATGCAGAAACCCAAACACTAATAAGGTAATTCCCAACAGGACAGGAACGAGACTGAGTAAACGCTTCAGAATATACGGGGCCATGAAGACAAGTTACTAAAATGGTTTGGGTAAAGAGTTGTCAGGGTAGTGTTCCAGCAGGGGGTTTTTGCACTTTCGTTTGATGGTTGTTTTCCGCAAGGCGAGGTCACGTTCCACGAAGCCTTTCAAGCAAATGGCTACATCGTAGCCTATACAAGAGATGAAGCTGGCTATGAATGTGATCAGCGGCGAGGTTAGCGATCGCCCCCTCAAATTCACTTCAGTTTCAAACTCGTTCCTCCGCAATCGCCGATGTCCTGGGACGGGCAAAAATCATCCGGCCTGCTGAGGTTTGCAGCGCACTGGTAACGATCACCTGAATCTCTCCGCCCATATAGTTGCGACCATCTTCCACCACGACCATCGTGCCGTCTTCGAGGTAGCCCACGCCCTGGGTCGGTTCCTTCCCTTCCCGGAGAATCTTCAGATCAATACTGTCACCCGGCAGGTAGGCGGGACGCACGGCTTGAGTCAGATCATTAATATTCAGAACAGGCACTTTTTGCACACTGGCAACCTTACTCAGGTTGTAATCATTGGTCAGCAACGTGCCATTGATTTCCTGGGCCAGTCGTACCAGTTTGGCATCGACTGTGGGTACATCGTCATAGTCTGCCGAGTGGATCTGGATGCGATCGGGGTAAGCATCGCGAATCCGGTTTAGAATATCCAGACCGCGCCGTCCCCGCATCCGCTTCTGATCATTAGAGGCATCCGCAACCTGTTGCAACTCGGCCAGAATGAATTGCGGCACCAGCAACTGGCCTTCCAGGAAGCCCGTACCCAACAGCGCTTCAATCCGGCCATCGATAATGCAACTGGTGTCCAACAGTTTGGTAGAAGCGGGCTTTAATGTGCCTTCAGCCAGGAGTAAGGTTTCGATCGAGTTGGGATTAATCAGCCGCAGCAGGGCACGCCCATGAGTATCGGCAAGCGAGATGCCAGTAAAGGCAAACAGAATGCTGCCCACCAGTGCAATTATTGGCTTAATAAAGGAAAACTCGCTAGGAATGGGTAGTAAAAAGGTGGGAGCCAGCAACAGGTTGGCTACGAGTAAGCCGATCACCAGGCCGATCGCTCGACTCAGCAGAATATCCGGGGGCATTGCCCGCACCTGACGTTCTAAGCGACGGTAACTGGTCTGCACTACCAGCCCCAGTGCCAGCCCAATTAAGGCACCAAAGCCTGCCGTCACCACGCGCAGGGCACCTTCATTAGTGACTTGCTTCAGGACACTGGCGGGCAAATCTTCAATGCCATGAAAGCCGATCCCCGCCCCAGCCACAATAAAAGAAATGATGATGATTGCATCTAGCATAGATTTGGGATTGTTGGGGAACGAATCCGATTAAGGTTGACCCTGCCAATCTGGGTTGAGAGCCAGTTGGTGGCGGATAATGGATCCATGGAAGGCCGTTAAGCACGAAAACTGGCTGCACAGTCAGGCTGGCATGACCTCATTATACTCTTCGCACCTCTTCTGCCTTGTGTCCCATGTATCCTCGTTCTGCCTACGTCCACATCCCTTTCTGTCGGCGGCGTTGTTACTATTGCGATTTCCCGATTTCCGTAGTGGGTGATAAGTCGCCAGTCGGTGGGGGCGATCGCATCAATGGCCGTAATTCCAGGGCAATTTCCCACTACGTTGAGGTGGTGTGTCAGGAAATTCGCCAACTGGATTCATTAGGGAAGCCTCTCAAAACTGTGTTTTTTGGCGGAGGTACACCGTCTCTGCTGGCCGTTGAGCAGTTACATCAGATTCTTGTGACACTGGATCAGCAGTTTGGGATTGTCGCTGATGCGGAGATCTCGATGGAAGTAGACCCTGGTACGTTTGATCTGGAGCAAATTCAAGGGTATCGATCGGCTGGAGTAAATCGGGTCAGTTTAGGAGTGCAGGCATTTCAGCCGGAATTGTTAGCAGTCTGTGGCCGATCGCATACGGTTGCCGAAATTTACACCGCTATCGATTGGATACAGCAGGCCGGGTTTACCAATATCAGCCTGGATCTGATCTCCGGCTTGCCCTACCAGACACTGGAATACTGGCAGGATTCTCTGGAGAAAGCGATCGCCCTTGCTCCCACCCATCTATCCTGCTATGACCTGACCATCGAATCTGTCACTCCCTTTGGCCGCCAGTACAAACCTGGTATCAGTCCCCTACCTTCGGATGCAACTACGGCTGAAATGTACCGCATGGCTCAACGAACCCTGACTGCAGCAGGCTATGAACATTACGAAATTTCCAACTATGCCAGACCAGGCTACCAGTGCCGCCATAACCGGGTGTACTGGGAGAATCGACCTTTCTACGGCTTTGGCATGGGGGCAACGAGTTATGTAGGTGGCGATCGGGTGGCTCGTCCCAGGAAGACCGGGGAGTATTATGAGTGGGTGGAAAAGGGGGGATTGGGGATCTGGGATCAGAGATCAGGGATCAGGGATCAAGGGTTGGACATTGGGGATTGGGGATTGGGCGGTGAAATGCAAAATGCAAAATGCAAAATGCAAAATTCGGAACTTAAAACTCAAAATTTAGAACTTAGAACTTCTGATCTACTTCTCGAGACATTGATGTTGGGGTTGCGGTTGCGGGAGGGGCTGGAACTGGGTGAGTTGATTGAGCGGTTTGGGGAGGCGGCGATCGCGCAGGTCTGGCAATGTTTGTCACCCTATATTGAGAAAGGCTGGGTGGTTGGCCCTGAACCCAGTTTTCTGCCTCTTCCCACAACCGGACGGATTCGATTAACCGATCCAGAAGGGTTTCTCTTCTCTAATGTCGTACTGACGGACATCTTTGAGGTATTCGACTAAGGTGATCTGCCCTAACATTCCCAACAGTTGGATGAACAGGACGGGCAGCAGATCGCCAAATCACTTCAGGCAGGTGGCATAAAATCTGATCTCTCAAATCTTGTCAAAGACTCTCTTGTTTCTGGTGGAGAAAAAACTAATTTGTACAAGTTTTTAAGACTTTTAACGCCCGGTAAGTACTTTCAATGTCAGGGAGTCCTACAGGCATCCGGCCAAAGCCGCCCCGATCCATCTGACACATTTGCACAAACTGCAGGGCGGCCTCAATGTATGGAATTTTCATGTGCAATATAAGACTGGCAAAAATTGCAGCATAGAGGACTTCCAGGCTAGTCATGATGCCATCTGGACACCGCAAAAATGTATCTGTAGAATTAGGTTCTTCCAGATATTCTGTTTTATAAACACAGAACTTTATAAACACAGAACTCCCCACTGGCACACTGTTTAACTGTTTACTACTCAAATATTGAACAGCACGTTCAAGAATATTATTCATTGACAAATTTGACATCTAAATATTCTCCTAAATTTAAATAGTTCCTCCGGATCCGGCACTGGACTTTTAATAGGCGAAGTTTAGACGATAGAAGTAGAACAAAACTACTATTCGGGATGGAAATGCTGATCGGCTGATAAATCTTTTGCGTTGTCGCCCGCACCCCCTCACCCCAGTCCTCTCCCAAGTTGGGAGAGGGCACTGGAATCGGCTCTCCCCCTCTCCTAGAGGGGGAGAGGGGGAGGGCGAGAGAGTTTTGTCAGCCAACCAGGATGGGAATGTTCTCCAGTTATCGATCGCAGGTTGATACTGTTGAGGGCGTATCATTAAAAAAAATTAAAAAATTAAACCCTTGCGATTTTCATGCAGTTGGTTCCATTAGTCCATACATGCTCCTCTGGCAACTGGAATGACTTTGCCACCAACTGATAGGGCGATCGCCCCCGCCTGCTTCTCAGCTTGCAATCGCAACAAAGAAGGACGCCCCATTTCATAGCCCTGCTCTACCTGCACATTCACCGGCCCATCTCCCAGATAAGCGTGTTGCATCAGATAGCCAGCAAAACAGCCATTGGCGCTACCTGTCGCCGGATCCTCTGCAATTCCCAGCCGGGGGGCAAACATGCGGACGCTGAACTGGTTAGCCCGATCGCGGGTTTCCGGACAGAAGACAAAAATTTCCTTCGCTTGCAACGGTTCTACGACACGGGCCAATTCCTCACTATTGACCTTAATGCGTTGCAGAGCGGCCAGTGTTTTCAGCGGCACGATGATGAAGGGAACCCCGGTGGAAACTTCCTGAATGGGGAAGCGAGGATCAATGTCATCCGGATCGAGGGAAAGGACGGGAGCGATCGCCTCTGCCGACAACACTGACCCAAATTCCGGTGGATTCTGTCGCATCCACAGCACCTCTGGCACTTGATTCTGATAGGTGAGGGTAACGGGAATTGGCCCTACCCTCAAGTTCAAAATAACTTGCTCAACAGGTTGTTGCAGAATCGCCTGTTGCAGGACAAAGGCAGTTCCCAACGTGGGATGTCCAGCAAATGGCAACTCCTTAGCTGGAGTAAAAATCCGTATATCATAGCCTCCCTCCCGTAACTCAGGAGACAGGATAAACGCTGTTTCTGAAAAGTTCACTTCTTTGGCAATCTGCTGCATCTGCTCAGTAGACAGATTACTTGCCTGGGTAAAGACCGCCAGTTGATTCCCGGCGTATTTTGTCTCAGCAAAGACGTCAACAATCCAGAAGGGTAGGGGAGGCATAGGGGATTGGGAATTGGAGGTTAGGGATCAGGGATCGAGAGTTGGGTATCAGGAAAGTTTACCTCATCATCCCATCATCTCATCACGCATCCTGATACAGACGTTTTGGCGAAACGTGTCTACTACTACCCGTCCACTTCCTCTTCGGCAAACGGGCAGTCTTCTAGTTGGGCACCTGTAGCTGGCAAATTACTTAAGACGTGAATGGCTTCATCACACCAACCGATGTAGTCGAGTTCGTAGCGAATTCCTCGGCGCAGAGCCAGATACCGACAGTACCATTTAGGAGCCAATTCCTGCCAATTTTGGAAGAATTGCTGTTCGATCTGGTGATACTCTTGCAAACGTTCTTCGTGAAGCTGACGGTGCCGTTGAATTTCTGTCACCATTGCGGATGGAGGGGCTAGGTAAGCCACGGATGTCTTCACTAGGAGTTCTTCCCGAATGGGCATGGTTTCGGTTGGTTTAAATACCCATGCAATCAACTCCTGTTTACCCCGATCGGTCAGACGATACAACTTCTTGTCGGGGCGGCCTTCCTGGGGAACCACTTCCGAACTAAGCCAGCCATCCTTTTCGAGTTTGGCCAGCTCTTTGTAAATCTGCTGATGGGTAGCTTTCCAGAAGTAGCCTACCGTCCCCTCAAATTTTTTAGTCAGGTCATAACCGCTCTGGGGATAGTCCACTAATAGGGTCATGAGTGCGTGGGAAAGGGCCATGAATAGCGCTCCTTTATATATGCATCTTTTTTAATATGCATCGATTGACATATGCAACTATTTGAATATAATAATCCTAGCAAGATATGCAATTAGTTGAATACTTTTGTGCGATCGCTGTCCGTTAATTCATGTTCGTTAACTCCTGCGTATTCCTTGGAGGAAGTTCTCTCTCCTCTCTCCCGTCTTCCTAATCTCCTTCCCTCCCTCACCCGCTTTACCCATGACTATCATCCTCCCTTCCACCCAAACTCGTGCCTGGTCTAAGGCCATTTCCCAACCGGGAAAAGAATTTGATCCAACTCCGCTCTCGATTCTGTCCGGCAGCATCCCCACTGGTTTACGGGGTTCTCTATATCGCAATGGGCCTGCTCGATTAGAGCGAAATGGCCGATCGGTGGGCCACTGGTTTGATGGCGATGGTGCAGTCTTAGGTGTGCATTTTACGAATTCAGGAGCCACAGGCGTTTACCGCTACGTGCAAACAGTAGGTTGGCAGCAGGAATCTCAGGCAGGTCGCTATATTCAGGCGGGATATGGCATGGTGTCCCCTGGCTCCTGGTGGACGCGGTTGACTAAGCCCGTGAAAAATGCGGCGAATACGTCCGTGTTGGCCTTGCCAGATAAACTGTTGGCACTCTGGGAAGGGGGAGAACCTTATGCCCTAACTTCGGATACTCTAGAAACGTTGGGGCTGGATGATTTAGGAGGATTAGCAGGAAAACCCTATTCTGCCCATCCTAAACGAGATCCAAGCACGGGAGAAATTTTCAACTTTGGGGTCAGCGTTGGAGCAAAAACGACCTTAAACCTGTACCGCAGTGATGCCAGTGGCACCCTACGTCAGCAAGGTAAGGTTCCTTTAAAGGGGTTGAAATTGATTCATGACTGTGTACTGGCAGGGCCTTATTTAATCTTCTGCATTCCACCGATCCAGTTTGATCTGCTACCGATCCTGGCACGGTTGAAGAGTTTTAGCGATGGCATGATGTGGCAGCCAGAAAAGGGAACGGAGATTGTAGTGTGCGATCGCGCGACGCTTGAAGTCATCAGTCGTTCGCACACTGATCCCTGGTTTCAGTGGCACTTCGGCAATGGCTATGAATTACCGGATGGGTCTGTGGTGATTCATCTGGTGCGCTACTCCGATTTCCAAACCAATCAGCGATTAAAAGAGGTCGCCTCTGGTCAAACCCACACGATAGCGGCTGGTATGCTTTGGGAATTGCGCTTGAATCCCCGATCTGGCCAGGTGCTGGAAATGCAACAAGTCTGCGATCGTTCCGGTGAATTTCCCATCACTCCCCCTGATGAAGTGGGCCAACCGTCCCGTTATACCTACATGAGCGTGCATCGCCAGGGCACCGATATCCGTACAGAGATTTATGATGCGATCGCCCGCTTCGACCATCAGACTGGAACGCTTACTGAGGCAGATCTCGGTTCCCATCGCTATCCCACGGAACCCATTTATGTTCCAGATGCTGGTCAACCAGGACAAAGTTGGATCCTTACCGTTGTTTATAACGGCCATACCAACACAAGTGAAGTCTGGATTTTTGATGCAGATGGCTTAGACCGTGAACCCGTTTGCCGTTTGGCTCTTCCTCAGGTCATTCCTCCAGGGTTTCATGGTACCTGGAAAGCAGCATAGCTAGGAATAAGCAAGAAGTCTAACTGCTACCGTTCTGAAATTGTCCAACTGGTACTCTAGAACGAGAGGAGTCAGCCATCGCTGCAATCAGTGTTGATCAGGCTCCTGTCACGCCAGTTCAGCCGTGTGTTCTGAGGTACTTTCCATTAAAAAACCCACCAGCCAATCTTTAATGCGGTGGGTTGCTCGGCAATCGTCTTCGTTGTAGATCAGGATAGAGTTGAGGTGAGTCCGATCGCCCGTGCTTAACCATTGGGAGTACCAGCAAATGGACTGAGCACCGTTAGCAGATGGATCTCGCCAATCAAACCCTAACCAGCGGGCGATCGGTTTCAGAGCGTAACTTTCCACGGGTAAGGTAACCAGCCGAGTAACTCGCTCATGTAAATCAACAAAGCGATTCAGCAACGGTTTGATCCGGTGGCAGGAGGTGCCGTAGAGTTTGGCCAAGCGCTCTACAGTTTGCACTTCGTAAGGACAAAAGTGAAAGATGGGTGCATTGGGATAGCGAGCTGTCAGATCCAGAAATGCTTGCCAGACCAGAATTTCATCGGCTGGTTTCTCAGCTAGCAAAGGATGAAACACTTGAGAATTTGCCACCCGATCCACAACCAAAACCCCATGCAAGTAAGCCACATTCATGTTGGGTTCGGCTTCAATATCAAAATACAGTTCCACAGGAGCCGTCGGAATCTCGGCTGACATCAACACCGCAGCAGGAGTATGGACAGGCAGTTCTATGAGATTACTGGCCAGCGATTTCTCCGAGGGAATTAGCCCCTCTTCAATCAACAAGGCGCGATTGTACAAGGTTGATCGCGCCTGTCGCACCAGTTTATACGCCGTTTCCCGACCAAATCCTGGCAGTGGCTCCAGATCGGCAGGGTTTGCTTCAGCCAGGGATTTAACTGTGACTAAATTCAGGTCTTGCAGTTGTAAATAGCGGGTGGGGGTAACTCCGGGAAGCAACGACAGATGGTGATCCATCTGGGCGAGTGTGTGGCAATGGCTGAGCCAGTGACAAAGACTGCAACGGCTACGCGCAATGAAGACTTCTGGTTCTTCCTGCTGCAACAACATTTGCACACAGTCATCCAGGATCTCCTGCATCCGGGGCAGTACCTCCCACAAATCAACCGAGTAAACTCCCCCTTCCCTGAGCATTAACCAGGCTGCTTCCGGCCAAGCCCCCTGTACCTGAGCCAAAACATAAGTATGAAAAGCAGTGACCACCTGATATTCAAGTTTGGGACGTTTGCCCAGTTTGATGTCCATTGGTACATACAACCAATCACCAAAATTGGACTGACCGGGCTGTTTAACCAACAAATCCGGAACACTTTTGAAAGTGACTCCTGCATCTCCTTGGCTCAACAAAATGCCTTGATAGATCCGGTCTACACCCTGCTGCATTAATTCCAGAGTTGCCAGCGCCCCTGCCTCCCAATCATTTTCAGGATATTTAGGCTGACTGAAGATCTGCTTGGATAGAACAAAGCGATGATTGGCTCGACTATCCTGAATTAATTTCGAGAGATATTCGTTGGGAGCATCTCGTTGTGAGAGATCCCCATGCACATCCAAAAAAGCTCTGCGACGGCAGCGTTGGTAGTGAATTAACTGCTCGGCATCTATTAGCATGTTCTCAAATTAGCAGGAAATTGCAACTTATGTGGTGTTTTACAGACAACAAGGCATTGGAAATTGTCTGGCTTCTCGCACCTGATGTGAACTGGTTCTCGGATCCTGTTAGCTTTAATATGCAACAGATTGTCTCTCCTTCACCACTTTTATGATGGGCATTTCTCCCCCTCAGCTTTCTTTAGAAACCTTTCGACGGCAGTTTCCGGCTTTGCAAAACAAGGCTTACTTTAACTACGGAGGGCAGGGGCCAATGTCCCAGGCAGTGCTGGAGGCGATCGTTCAGTCCTACCGTACGCTTCAGCAAGTGGGGCCATTTTCAGGAGCAGCCTATAGCTGGACAGTGCAGGAAACCGAGCAAATCCGGCAGGCGATCGCTGAGGAATTGGGCGCCACTCCCAACACCATTACCCTGACAGAAGATGTCACTGTGGGCTGTAACATTGCACTCTGGGGCATCGACTGGCGAATCGGGGATCATTTATTACTGACCGACTGTGAACATCCCGGCATTGTTGCCGCTGCCCAGGAATTGGAACGCCGATTCGGGATTGAAGTTTCTACCTGTCCCTTGCAAGCTACCTTGAATCAGGGCGATCCGGTGGCGGTAGTTGCCAGTCATCTAAAACCCAACACCCGTCTAGTTGTCCTTAGTCACATTCTCTGGAATACGGGACAGGTGCTGCCGCTGGCTGAAATCGTGGCGGCCTGTCATAGCTACTCCAATGCTCGTCCGGTGCGGGTGCTGGTGGATGCGGCCCAGTCAGTCGGAGTGCTGCCCCTCAACTTAACTGAATTACAGCCCGACTTTTACGCCTTCACAGGACACAAATGGTGGTGTGGCCCCGAAGGCTTGGGTGGGTTATATGTGCGTCCGGCAGCATTGGACAGCCTCAATCCCACTTTCATCGGGTGGCGGGGAATTACCAAAGACCGTAAAGGCGTGCCAACGGGATGGAAGCCCGGAGGAGAGCGTTACGAAATTGCCACCTCGGCCTATCCTCTCTATACGGGGCTGCGGCAGGCGATCGCCCTGCATCACGAATGGGGCACGGCTCAACAACGCTATGACCGGATTTGCCACCTGAGTCATTATCTCTGGCAACGGTTAACAGAAATCCCTCATGTCCATTGCCTGCGATCGTCCCCTCCGCAAGCCGGATTAGTCTCCTTCCAGTTACCGAATCAATCTCACCACCAATTGGCACAGTTTCTGGAAAGCCGTCATATCATGCTGCGTACTATCCTCGATCCAGACTGTGTGCGAGCCTGTGTCCACTACTTCACCCTGGAATCCGAAATCGACCAACTGGTCGAAGCTATCCAACAATTTCCTAGAAAGTAAGGATGTAGCATTCGGGGATAAATCTCTGGAATGAGGATAGAATCTCCTGCCGAATGCCGCGCCCCTACAGTTTCTCAATCCCCAACCCCTAATTCCTAATTCCTAATCCCCAATGACTTCTATATCAACAAATGATCTGCAGATTTTCCTGGATGTAGCCACAGAAGCAGTGCTGGCCGCAGGTACGGTACTCCAGGATTTTCTAGGGAAATTAGATGAGATTGAAGAAAAAGGTCGTCCGGGAGATCTGGTCACGGTAGCAGACAGAACCGCCGAAACCCTGATTCTGGACATTCTCAAGCGACACACGCCCGATCATCGAATTTTGACTGAAGAAACTGGATCCTTGGGCAATCTAAACAGTGATTTGATGTGGGCGATCGATCCACTGGATGGAACGACCAATTACGCCCACCAGTATCCCGTTTCTGCGGTTTCAGTCGGCCTCATGATTCATGGAGAACCTGCCGTGGGTGCCATCTACGATCCCTTTCGCCAAGAGTTATTTCGGGCAGCAACCGGTCTGGGGGCAACTCGCAATCGCCGTCCAATTCGCGTATCCAGCACCTCAGAACTGAGCAAGAGCTTGCTGGTAACGGGATTTGCTTATGATCGCCATCAAACCTGCGATACTAACTATGCAGAATTCTGTTACCTGACCCACCTGACTCAAGGCGTGAGACGCAGTGGCTCTGCTGCTATGGATCTGGCCTATACCGCCTGTGGCCGCTTTGATGGCTACTGGGAACGAGGCTTGTCTCCCTGGGATATGACGGCAGGCATTGTGATTCTGCGGGAAGCAGGAGGACAGGTCACGGCTTATGATGGCAGTCCTTTTCAGATGGCTACGGGACGGATTCTAGCCACCAATGGTTCCATCCATACTCAATTGAGTCAGGCGTTGCAGGAGGTGCCACCGTTGGGGAGGTGGGATAAGGGGTAGGAAATGGGAATTTGGGATTGGGAGTTGGGGATAAAAAGGAAAAGATTGATAGAACGGGCGATCGCGTCTGTGTAGGGTAATGATCAAACTTTCTTAAAAATCTGGTCAGTTCCTCTAGCACAGACAGCAATCGGTCAGATTACACTAGAGACTATTCAACGGCAGGCAGCAAAAAACCATGTCTTTCCAAATTGATCGCGGGTTATTTCAATTCGATTTTGCAGACCACCACGCCGTTTTGGGGGTGCCGATCGATGCAGATGCACAAACGATTCGGAAGCGATACCTGAAAATCGCTCGTCGATTACACCCGGACAGTTGTGCCTCCGAGAGCGAGGAAGATAGGCAACGGGCCAGCCAATTTCTTTCTAAACTTGTCAATCCGGCCTGGAAGCAATTGTCTCAGGAGAAAGAGAGAAGTGAATACGATTTACTACTAAAACTGAAGGGGCAGCAAGCCAGTCGGCAAAGTAGTGGTGAGCTCAGTACGCTGGGCAAAGAATTATCCACTGCCAGCAATCCCGATCATTTCTATCACACATCCCTGAAGGGATTAGCCGATAAGCAATATGACCATCTAGATCAAGTACTAGAGATTACTGGACAGATCAGTGAACTGAATATGGTCTACCTGATGCGGAAGGAAGGCCAGACCACGGCAGGAACCAGTGAACCGAAAAAGGCCATTTATACCGGTAGCAATCTTCCTGATTCGTCCCAATCTTCAGTTAGGCCCACCACTCGTCCGGCTCCGCAACCTCAAGCATGCCGAGAAAGCATTGCTGATCAATACTATCGCCGAGCGGAAGGATATGCCTCCAAAAATAATTTTGCTCAGGCGATACTGGAACTCCGGGATGCGCTAGAGATTGAACCTCGCAATAGTCGCTGCCATGCTTTGCTGGGAATGGTTTATCTAAAACAGAATCAGGCAACGATGGCAAAAATCCACTTTAATAAAGCACTGGAAATTGAACCCGAAAATGCTATGGCTAATCAGGGGAAACAACAGTTAGAGCAAGTTCAAAAAGCGAGTGGTAAAGCCAATGATGCAGGAGCAACAAGCGCTAGGGCTGCCTCGCAAAAATCAGCGACTAAACCGAACAAATCTAGTAATCAGTCTGGTGGTGGTTTATTTGGCCTATTTGGTGGAAAGAAGAAGTAATGGTTTATCAGTCTCCCTCTGGGGCCAGGGATTTGCTACCCCTGGATGTAGTGCAAAAACGTTGGATCGAAGAGCGGTTGCAGCAGGTGTTTCGGCGGTGGGGGTATCACCGCATCATTACCTCGTCTCTAGAGCGTTTGGATACATTGATGGCTGGGGGTGCTATTCAACCCTCTACAGTGCTACGGGTACAAAGTTCTGAGGATGAAGATCTGGGGTTACGTCCTGAATTAACCGCCTCGATCGCCCGTACTGTTGTCACTCGTATGGCCGGATCTGCTTACCCTCTGCGGCTGTATTACAACGCTAATGTCTTTCGTCGCGCTCAGGACAATAGCCACAATCGGCAACAGGAGTTTTACCAGGCAGGGGTAGAGTTATTGGGAGTTGGCGGGTTGCTGGCAGACGCAGAAACATTACTGCTGGTCATGGACTGTCTGCAAACTCTTGGCCTTCAGCAATGGTCGATCGTCCTGGGAGATGCCGGACTGACCCGATCGTTGCTCTCCCCCTTCCCCGACTCTCTGCAATCCAAAATCCGCACTGCGATCGCTAACCTGGATCGAGTTGCCCTGGAAACTTTGCCGATGAGCGAGGAACTGCGCGATCGAGCACTACTACTGCTTGACCTCAGAGGAAAACCCGAAATCGTCCTGGAACAAGTCGCCAGCTTAGACTTAAAACCCGCCCAACGCGCATCCCTCAACAACCTCAAGTCTCTCATCGAACTTCTATCCACCACCCATCCTCCACAAACCTTCCAGCAAAGCGTCTCTACCAACTATCCTCCCTCCCCCGCTCCACTTCCTACTGCTCACTCCCTTCTGCTTGACCTCAGCCTGATCCAGTCCCTCGATTACTACACTGGAATTGTCTTTGAAGTTGTCAGTCATCACCCTTCCGGCATCCAGGTTCTGGGCCAGGGGGGCCGCTATGACCAACTGCTGGGCCTCTATGATCCCCAGGCAAAATCCCATCCTGGAATTGGCTTTGCCCTGCACATTGAGCATTTGCATCAGGTACTGCTATTGACGGGGCAACTGCCCCAGCAAACCCCCACCAGTGATTGGTTGATTGTTCCCGAAACGGCTCAAGCCTATCCTGTGGCCCTGGCCTATGCTCAGAATCTGCGGATGACCAACGACCACTTACGCGTGGAACTGGAACTGGGAAGCCGCACCCCCAGCGAAGTGTATGATTATGCTCGTCACCGCCTCATCCCCCAAATTGCCTGGATTCAGGTCAGCGGAGAAGCGAAGGTGGAAAAGGTATAGAGTGGATAGTTGAGAGTTCAAAGTTGAGAGTTCAAAGTTGAGAGCTAAGAGTTAAAGATGCCACATACGATCGTCACTGAAACCTGTGAAGGTGTTGCAGATTGTGTTGATGCCTGCCCGGTTGCCTGCATTCATCCCGGCCCTGGTAAGAATATGAAAGGAACCGATTGGTACTGGATTGATTTCACAACCTGTATTGATTGCGGCATCTGCTTGCAGGTGTGTCCCATCGAAGGGGCGATCGTCCCCGAAGAACGCCCCGATCTACAAAAAACACCCGAATAGTCCTTAGTCTTTCGGCCTTAGTTCTGGGGAATCCGTCCCAAGCCCCGCTTCCTCATCCTCAATTCCTGACCCCTGATCTCCGATCCCCTTATGTCTGCCTCCTCTCCACTGCTCGAAGTCCAGGATGTATATGCCGGGTATGTGAAAGATCTGGATATTTTGCAAGGGATTAACTTTCGGATTGAGCCAGGGGAATTAGTGGCGGTGATTGGCCCTAATGGAGCCGGAAAATCCACTCTGGCAAAGACGATTTTTGGCCTGTTGACTCCCCACCAAGGCAGAATTGTCTTTCAGGGACAAAACATTGTGGGATTGAAGTCAGATCAGATCGTGCAACGGGGCATGGGCTATGTACCGCAGATCTCCAACGTGTTTCGCTCCCTGACAGTAGAAGAGAATCTGGAAATGGGAGCCTTTGTGCTAAATCAGCCGCTGCAATCTTTGAAGGAGAGTGTGTTTTCCCGCTTTCCCAGATTGGCCGATCGCCGCAAGCAACGAGCAGGCACTCTGTCAGGAGGAGAACGGCAAATGCTGGCCATGGGTAAAGCCTTGATGCTGAAGCCCTCCCTGCTGCTATTAGATGAACCCTCAGCGGCTCTCTCCCCCATTCTGGTCAACAGCGTATTTGAGCAAATTCGGGAGATTAACCGCAACGGCACCGCGATTGTGTTAGTGGAACAGAACGCCCGCAAAGCTTTAGAAATGGCGGATCGCGGCTATGTTCTAGAAGCGGGGCGCGATCGCTTCGAGGGGCGGGGAATTGACCTGCTCAATGATCCAAAGGTAGGTGAGCTTTACCTAGGGGTAGCTAAAGCTCACTAAGGTAGGATTAGCCCAGACCTGTTGGTTTTCCGTTGATGGCAGTTACCAGCCGACCCCATCCAGTTTTTGGGCCATCCGGTAACCAGCGGCGGTCTAGGGAAGGGTTGATGGGGTATGCCACATTTGCTCCGTTTGGGTTGGTGTAGCTGAAGCCTTCACCCCAGGGGTCATTGGCATAAAACACGCCATTGGCGGTGTCCATGCCAACAATCACAATCACATGACCACCAGTGGGGGCTGCCACCGGGCCGCGGTGTAAAACGCCAATAACCACCGGGCAACCCAACTCCAACGACTTTTCCAAATCGGCAAAGTCCAAATCTTGGCGAAAGGTTGAATCAATGCCAAACCGCTTCAGAGCAGCCGTATGAACGGCCCAGTCTGTGGAGTCGCCGTAGGGTTTTACGTGTTTTTGAAAGTAGTCATCATCAGAGGCAACACTGCCAGGTTTCAAAAAGTTGAGCAGCATGGCATGACTGCTTGTGCTGCAAGTGCGCCACCACTGTTCCTGGTTGTCGCGCTGCGAGTAATACGGCACCTTCAGGTGAATTCGCTTGGATTCTCCCTCACACTCCACATCATCACCCCATAGCAACCAGGTCTGGTAGCCCGCAATTTTGTTCCTAAAGGTTACTCTTTGGTGGCCATTGGGAGCAAACTCCCACTTGAGAATCTCATAGATTCCAGGCTTTAACTCAGTCTTAAATTGCGGTGCCAGGGTTTTGGCCTGGGCTGTGGATTGTTTCGCGATCGTGCTTCTCAAAACTTTGGCATACATCAGCAGACTCCCTGAAAAGTTAATTTTTACCAACTGTCCTGACTTAGCGCGGATAATCGCAGTTTCTAGAAACACAACTACCCACCGAACAATTTATTCAGTGTTGACACAAGCTTTAAAAAACTCTCGATCCCCTGCTCCCCCTGCTCTCCCTTCCCCTGCCTTCCTCATCTCTCTCATCTCCCTTCTCTCAAGCTCTCGTCGATCGCAAAACTCTGGGATATGGTTGATCCAGCACATATACTCCAGACACATTCGATGACACGCATCCTCCTAACAGGCGCAAACGGACAGGTCGGGGAAGAACTCCGACAAACTCTCACTCCTTTGGGGTCCGTTACCGCAATCGATCGCACAAGCTGGGATCTCGCTCAACCAGAGGCTATTGTGAGCATCATTGAGGAGGTTCAGCCCACGTTAATTGTGAATGCGGCAGCTTACACCGCCGTAGACAAAGCAGAAAGTGAACCGGAATTAGCCTTGCTGGTCAACGGTAAAGCTCCGGGCATCCTGGCTGAAGCGGCTGAAAAAATCGGAGCAGGACTGATTCATATTTCGACGGACTATGTATTCGATGGCAAAAACAGTCGTCCCTATCTGGAAAGTGATCCGACCAATCCTTTAGGGGAATATGGCAAATCGAAATTGGCTGGAGAAGAGACGATTCGATCGACCTGTCCTCATCACATGATTATTCGTACTGCCTGGGTGTATGGGGTACGGGGAAAAGGAAACTTTGTGAAGACCATGCTGCGGCTGGGTACCCAACGGGAAGAACTGCGGGTCGTGACGGATCAAATTGGCACTCCGACCTGGGCCAGGGATCTGGCGATCGCGATCGCTCAACTCGCCCCTCAACTCAATGCCGACACAGCAGGCACTTATCACTACACCAACAGCGGCGTGTGTAGCTGGTACGATTTTGCGATCGCCATCTTTGAAGAAGCCGAAGCACTGGGGTTGCCGCTACAAGTGCAGCGAGTCATTCCGATCGCGACGGAAGAGTATCCGACTCCAGCCACCCGCCCCCCGTTTTCCGTATTGTCTTTACGCAAAACTTCTGCTCTGTTAGGTAGCCCTCCTCCCTACTGGCGGCACAGCTTACGAAAAATGCTGGCTGAATTGCAACAAACGCAATCCCGATAACTGCCTTCATGATGCTTCTATAGCGACGGTGCAACGGAACATCGCTACAAACGGTGGCTGTGTTCTCTATCGTTCGCCACCTACACTAATTCCGCTGCCATAAATGTCTGAGCCAGCGATGTTGATGTTCGTTAGATTTGCACCAAAGGTTTCGGCGTTAATCATGTGAGCATTAGCCAAATTGACACCGCTCATATTGGCATCGTTGAATACAGCATTTGTTGCAAAGGAGCTAGTCATATTGGCATTCTTCAAATTTGCACCTGTCAAGTCTGCCCCTTCTAAATTGGCGTGAGTCAGATTGGCACCTTCCAGGTTGGCGTTTCTTAAATCGGCCCCAATCAGGTGGGCTGCTTGCAAATTTGCTCCAACCAGGTCACATCCGGCACAGGCCCCTGTCTCCAAAAGTTGCTTCACATGGGCGGGGTTCTCGGCTTTTGCCACCAATGCCAGCGACAGGGCTGCGAGCGTCGCAATGATGGGAAGAACAATAGTTTTCATGGTTGCCTCCTCGTGAAGCGATCAACAGGTTACTACACCAGCTTGCTGATCAATTTCGGAAAGGCAGCAATTGAGCTTAAAGTTCTACTCAGGATTGTCAGGAATTTTATGCAGAACCTATACCATTAGCTTCGCACTGTTGAAGAAAAAAACCTCATGCTAGGGGATGAACTTAACAGTCAGTGTTTTAGAGGGCGTTTGCAAAGTATCCGGCGGTTAAAACCACGACCACACTCACCAAGTCTGCCAGTGCAGGCTCAATACAATCCAGGTTTTCAGTAACCGGCATCGGCAGGCTTTCTCCGTATAGCTACGACTTCAGTCGCCAGGGTGATATTAATTTTACTTACTTTAAATCTAACCATCCCTCTTCCTTCATTTTGGGGTTGAAGCGCAGTTCTTCCTGAACTCTCCGATCACTCAAAATTCCTATCAACTCTGCTTCAACTCGGTGAGCGACCTGTTTCAATATCTTGATTTGCGAAAGTTCATCAACAGCTGTTTGGTAAGCCGTTTGCTCCGTTGTTGTCATCCGCTGTTTAACGTCGATCGGTTGACTCCACAAAGCCGCATCTGCCGCATTACCAACAGGAGTAGCACCATTCTCAGCCATCCAGCTATCCCGAATTTCCTCCAGAACGGTGCGATTGGGGCGATCGACGGTCGCAACCTTCAACCAGTAGCAGTGCAGCGGTTGGCATACCAGATGTTGCTTTAAGCTCAGGTAGATATCGCGTGAATAGCCAATGTATTGCAACTTCTGCTCCGCATCAAAGATGGCATAAACTCCTACCTTGCCCTGAAACTGATCGGGTAGTAAGCCGCGATCGTTCAAGTAGGGAATAAACTCCAGGCTAGATAAGGAAGGCATAAAAGAAGCGCTTTAGGATTGAGCAGAACTATCTGGCTCTGGTAACTTCTGGCCCAGGCGAGGTTCGGTTCCCTGCAATAAACGTTGGATATTGGCACGATGACGCAGGATGACGTATAAACCACCGGCTAAACCGAACAAGACGTAGGGCAGCGGTTGATGGGTTGCCCACATTAGCCCAGGGACAGCGATCGCACCACTTATGGAACTAATCGACACAATCCGGGTAATGGCCAGTACCAACAAAAACACACCAAATGTCCCCACACCCACCAGCCAACTCATTGCTAGCAATACACCCAAACTTGTAGCCACTGATTTGCCGCCTGTGAAGTTGAGGAAGATGGATTTACTGTGTCCCAGTAAAGCGGCAATCCCAGCTAGAGTGACTATCCACGGGAGCCAGGTGGCTGGGTTAAGGGTACTAGGGATCAGGGGTTGGATCAGGTCAGTGGTGTAGAACCAGTTGACCAGGGAGATCGCGCCCACTCCCTTCAAAACATCGATCAAGAGCACCACAACCCCTGGCCCTGTTCCCAGAGTTCTCAGCACGTTGGTTGCCCCAGTGGAGCCAGAGCCATGCTCTCGAATATCAATACCTTTTAACCAGCATCCAGCCCAATAACCTGTCGCCAGAGAGCCGAGGAGATAGGCCAGGAGGATTAACAAAGCGTTGAGAGTGAGCCAGAGTGCCATCAGGGGAATCAGAGGTCAGAGTTGGGGATTAGGGATTGGGGATTTAGGCATCGGGAAGTTAGACCCAATCGCGGGTATAACCAGGGATTTGGGGATTGGGGGCAAAGGCTAACCAGAGGGGGAATTGCAGGATGGCCAGATCAACTTGTTCTTCGGTTTCATCTATGACAATAAAGGGGAGTAAGCCGTCTTTTTGCAGGCGATCGGCCTTCTGAGCCAGCACTAAGGGATCTTCAAACAAGGCGGCTCCCTGATCAGGGCCAAAGTCAGCGCGGGTGATGCCCAGACAATCCTGCAGTCCCCGTCGCCATTCACCCAAGCGCTCTGGAGAATCAGCCAGTATGAGGGTGCAGACGCGATCGCCATACAACTCATTCAGGATCGAAATGATTGCAGAGGCCACCAGAATATTTTGCAGACGGCTCCCCATTGTGCGGATGGCTCCTCGACCGCCTTGCGTGAAGAACCAGTTGGAGACCCGTTCTGCATGAATTGGTTCAAAGGTGCGGCGTAACTGCCAGGGTGGGCCGTAGTAGTCCGGACGGTTGCGATACTGGTCAATCAAAGCACGAATTTTCTTAGTTTGATCCTGAAAGCTTTGCTCGGCAAACTTAGGAGTGGGGGATGCCGGAGACTGAGGGGCAGGTTCGGATGCTGGGGCAGGTTTTGCCGCCTGCTGTATCACCTTGGGCAATTCCAACTGTTCTGCGGCATAGGCCAGATCCTGCAAGCTGCCAACCAGATAATCCTTAAAACTCTGTACGCGAATTGCCAGATCTTGCGATACTCCAGCAAAGGTTGTTCGCATTTCAGCCTGGATCCGTTCTTGACGGCGCTCCAGTTGCTCAATACTAATCTGCAAGTCTCGTTTGCGGCTTTCTAGCTCCTTAAGTCCTGCTTCAACCAGTTGGCTTATTTTGGCCTGAGCCGTAGCGATTTCATTTTGAAGTTGCGCCTTGGTTGCCTGTAATTGAGCAATTTCCTGTCTCAGGCTATCTGCTTGTTGCTGGAGAGAGGCAGATTGAACGGAAGCCAGAGAAAATGATAGCGATTCTGGTTCATCCTTGAGGCGAGTAACAGGACTGTCCAGAGGACTGCCCTCCTGATTCTGGGCCATAGGAGAGTATTCTTCATCAATCTGGGATTGCATCGACGCTTCCTGAATTCCCATCGGCTCTTCAGTAGGTAGCTCGTCAGATAGCTCGTCTTCAGTTTGGTATTCGTCGGAATTCATAACCGTTTTGGGTAAGGGTTCAAGTAGTTGTTTTAGCTAATGAGTTTAGTTAAGCCAAATCCAGCTAGAGAACATTCGTTTTCCGATCAGAGAAACTACGGTTCTGGAATTGGACAAGGTTTATAAATGTCTTAACTCCGAGGACAACGAGTTTCCAAACATTGCTGTAGAACCTGGGGATCAAACAGGACAGGCAGAAAATGAATACTGTTCACTTCCTTGAAATAGAACAAGATGGGAAGAGCCGGCCAGAAAATCTGCCAATTTTGCCAGTCCCGATAAGGAAATCGGCGCAACAGACGATCGCCCCGATACACATCCAGATCCGTTTCCGTAAAGCGCAGTCGGATCGCCACTGTTTGAAATAACAGGAACGTCCCCAACAGGGCGATCGCCAGACTGACCCAAATTTGCAGGAACAGGAGTGGCAACGCGGCCACAATCAGAGTCACTGGCAACCCGTAGAAAGGCGCAAGCTCAACGGTTTGACGGGAAGAGGATGAAACAGTGGTCACAGACACTTATGATTCACATTTGTTTACCACTCTATTCTATGCACGGGTGGCAGACACATCGCGAGGGCAGAAAGATCTAAATGTAGGGGCATTACAATGCAATGCCCCTACAAATTCCCTATCCCTAATCCCTAGAATCCCTGCAATACCGCACTTCCCGTCCCCTGAAACATAATCCACGATAGGAAAAAATTACTGATAAAAATGGCCAGCAAGGAGGTGACAACGGCTGTTGTCGTGGATTGCCCCACTCCCTTCGCTCCTCCAGTCGTCGTCAGTCCCCAACTGGAACCAATTACAGCAATCAGGGCACCAAAACAAAATCCCTTGATCGGTGCACTGAACAGATCCCACAAGCGCAGAAAATTATGAACGGAATCGAGAAACACCGAATGGGGAATGCCATACAAAGCACTGGCGATTAATAGACCACCGCCTAACCCGGTGAGCAGAGACAGTACCGTCAGAATGGGTAACATCAAGCAGCAGGCAATGACTCTGGGAATAACCAGATAGTCGATCGGATCCGTCTTCAGAACATACAGTGCATCAATCTGCTCAGTCACCTGCATGGTTCCCAATTCTGCAGCAAAGGCAGATCCGACCCGTCCTGCTAACACTACTGCTGTCAGCACCGGAGCTAGCTCCCGACAGAGCGCCAGGGCCAGTACGCCACCTACGGCACTACCTGCCCCTAGCGTGATAAACTCTCTGGCCACCTGAATCGTAAACACCATGCCCACAAACCCAGCCGTAATTAACGCGATCAGCAGCGAGGCTGGGCCAACCAGAGCCATTTGCTCCAGGGTATTCCGGCGATGAATCTTACCGGCCAGCAGATGCACAACCACTTGGCCACCTAAGAGCAGGGCAGCCAGTAGGCGGCGGCTCCATCGTCCTAAGCCTGTAAAGGTCGGTGCTCCTTTCACAAATGCCTCAAACAACTGTCCTTAGCCAAAATGCCGAAATTCAGCCAAAATCCAGTCTCAAATCGTAGCGATCGCTTCACCAAGCTTCTTAAGAGTATTTTAAGATTTGCAAGCAAAATAGCTAATCCCACTCAATCCACCCTATTGTAAAGTTAGCCCTTTAGGATCTGCTGGGCAAAACATTACATCTTTTCCTGTATACCATTTGCCATTTTTTAGGCCATTCCTTTAATGAGGCTTTTTGGTTCCTGTAGTTTACCTTTCCCGGTTTTATGCGTTCAAAAGCTTTCCTGCACTCTCTACTGGTCACCAGCACACTGAGCTTCATGGTGCCAATTATCCTGATCAGTGCTGTTGTAATGACATTGTTCCTGATGATGCACATTCCGATCGCTGAAAGCGTCAGTCAGGCAATGGTTGGGCAGGTGTTGCAGGTGCTGATGGTATTTGGCACAGGTAGTGCTATTGAAGGAGCGATCGTCATCGCCACCACTTGTAGTGTGGTGGGAATTCTGTTTGATACCTATGCCTTCTGTAATGGATTGCGCAATGGGTAGAGGGGAGAAGGTCAACCCTATTACTGCCTGTCCCGCTAGCATCAAGAACCGGAGGGCGGCGCAGAAGTCCTAGTGATCGTGGATGCCTTTAATTATGGTTCATGGTCCGATCGCTAAGGCTGGCCCTTTCGCTATTCTGAGAGAGGATCTTTTTCAGTTATGCCATGACTTCACTGCCGCGTTTGTATTCTAAGGCCCATTTCCCTGCGTTGCGGATGCGAAGATTCTGGACGATCGTGCTGCTCTGCCTGACCTTATGGAGTCTTTCACCGGAGGAGGTACTGGCCAAGACTGCCATGTCTGAGGCAACCAGTCCAGTCCCTACAGCATCCCTGCAGCCGTATCTCGATCGCGTGATTGAGCAAGTCACGGAATTCAAGTTGGATAATGGACTGAAGTTTATTGTGCTGGAACGGCACAAAGCCCCTGTCGTCTCGTTTCTCACCTATGCTGATGTCGGTGGAGTAGATGAACCTGATGGCCAGACCGGAGTGGCTCACTTTCTAGAGCACTTGGCCTTTAAAGGAACGAGCCGCATTGGTACGACCGATTACCAGGCAGAAAAGCCCTTACTCGATCGCTTGGATGAGCTATCGCAACAAATTCGATCGGCCGCCAAGGAAGATGTGACAAAAATCGAACAACTAAAAGCCGAATTTGCCAAGGTCGAGGCAGAAGCGGCCCGGTTAGTCCAACAGAATGAAATGGGACGCATCGTGGAGCAGGCCGGAGGAGTGGGTTTGAATGCCACTACTTCCACTGATGCCACTCGCTACTTTTACAGTTTCCCCTCCAACAAACTGGAACTGTGGATGTCCCTGGAGTCAGAACGCTTTTTAGACCCGGTGTTTCGAGAGTTCTATAAAGAACAGAATGTAATCCTAGAGGAGCGCCGTCTGCGAACCGATAATTCACCGATCGGGCAGATGATTGAAGCATTTTTAGATAAGGCATTTACCGTACATCCCTACCGTCGCCCAGTAATTGGCTATAGCCAGGACATTCAGGGACTGACGCGGCAAAATGTCCAGGATTTTTTTGAAAAATATTATGTCCCCAAGAATTTAACGATCGCGATCGTTGGCGATGTCAATCCCAAAGAAGTGGAGCGTCTGGCCAAAATTTACTTTGGCCGCTATCCAGCAAAACCCGCGCCTCCAGAAGTGAAAACCATCGAGCCACCCCAGCAGGAAACCCGCGAAGTTACTCTAAATCTGGTTTCTCAGCCCTGGTACCTAGAGGGGTATCACGCTCCTGCCTTCAACCATCCGGATTATGTGGTTTACGACATGATCGGCAGTATTCTCAGCAGTGGTCGTACTTCCCGGCTATACAAATCTCTTGTGGAACAGCAACAGGTTGCGTTGTCGGCCCAAGGTTTCACCGGCTTCCCCGGCAATAAGTTCCCCAATTTGATGCTGTTCTATGCTCTCACGGCCCCCAATCATACAGTGGATGAAGTTGCCACCGCCCTGCGAGCCGAAGTGGAACGACTGAAAACAGAACCCGTCTCGCCAGAGGAATTGGAGCGAGTCAAAACTCAAGCCATAGCCGGATTGGTGCGATCGCTTAATTCCAACATGGGCATGGCTCAAGCATTGGTGGAATACGAAGTCAAAACTGGCAGTTGGCGAAATTTATTCAAAGAACCTGAGCAGATTGCCGCGATCACTGCTGCCGACATTCAACGGGTTGCCCAGACCACCTTCACGCCCCAAAATCGCACTATTGGGAAGATTTTGCCAAAAGCAGAAAAGGGGATTAGGGATTAGGGATCGGGGATCGGGAGATTAGCAAAGAGGAAAGCGATTCGTCATGGGTCATTCGTCATGGGCCGTTAGTAGAGGACAAAGAACAAAGGACAAAGGACGAAGCAACTCAAATTCAAAACTCAAAACTCCTTCCCATCACCCCATTACTCCCTCCCCCACCGCCTGTTAGTTCTCTCCCCTGGCTGGCCAAACTAAGGTAGGTGTTATGGGCAGTTAGACGCTTATGGGCGGTAATGGGCTAGTTCCTCTCGTGATGTTTGGTTGGATTCCGCTGGTCTTGTATCTGTTTACCCGGTTTCCCCCCCAACGAGCACTGGTAACTGGATTTGTGATTGCGTGGCTGTTTCTGCCCGTCGCAGAATTCAAGATTCCCGGTATTCCCGGTTACAACAAAATGACCGCCATTTCCTATGGCATTCTGCTGGCTACGGTCATTTATGATTCGCCACGGCTTCAGACCTTTAAATTTCACTGGGTCGATATTCCGATGGCCGTCTGGTTGGTCTGTCCATTCATCACCTCCAACGTGAACGGCCTTGGGCCTTACGATGGTCTTTCCATGGTGCAGTCCCAAATTGCAACCTGGGGACTGCCTTACTATCTGGGCCGCATCTATTTAAATAACCTGAGCGGACTGCGCCAATTAGCGATCGCGATCTTCATGGGTGGCCTCGCTTATGTTCCCTTATGCTGGCTTGAAAGTCGGATTTACACTAGCCTCATGGGGATCATCTACGGGGTCTCGACAGGGCGGGATGCAGCTCAATCATTTCGTTACGGGGGCTATCGTCCTCAATTGTTTATGGAACACGGCCTCATGTTAGGAGTCTGGATGATGACGGCTTGCTTGATGGGTGTGGCACTGTGGAAAACCGGAATTATCAAAAGATTGTGGAACCAGCCGATGGGGGTCTGGATGGCAATCTTGATCCTCACCTTCATCATCTGTCGCTCCACAGGGGCTTATGTCCTGTTTCTAGTAGGAGTATTAGCGCTCTTTCTGGCCTGGCAGTTTCGTACCAGCATCATTCTTTGGGTTTTGGTTCTAGGAATTTTCTACTACCTCTATCTGGGAGTTTCGGGGACTTTTCCGAATAAACAGATCGTGGCTACCATGTCTCAAATATTCAACGCCGATCGGGTCGCATCGGTTCAGTTTCGCTTTGATAATGAAGAAATTCTAGGTGCTAAAGCCCGCCAGCAAATGATTTTTGGTTGGGGAGGATTTGGCCGCAGTCGTGTGTTTAACGAGCGTGGGGAAGATATCTCGGTAACCGATAGCTTGTGGATTATTGTATTTGGCATCAATGGAGTAGTTGGGCTGATCAGTGTATTCTCGTCTCTGTTACTGCCTGTCCTGTCCTTCTGTATCCGATTTCCAGCTCGCTTGTGGGCAAATCCCTTATTTGCGCCGCCCGCCGCTCTAGCAATAGGAATTGCCGCCTATTCTTTAGACTGCGTGCTCAATGCCATGGTAAACCCGATCTTTATCCTGGCTAGTGGGGGCATCGCTGGACTAGTAGCAGCTAAGGATAAAGATCTAATGAAAGGCTAGAGCTATTTTAGAAAAGTATCCAGCGGTTAAAACCGCGACTACACTCACCCAGTCTGCCGACGCAGACTCAATAAAATCAAGGTTTTCAGCAACCTGCGTCGGCAAGTTTTCTCCAGATAGCCGCGACTTCAGTCGTTAGGGTAACTTCCTCAGCTAAAACTCCCTCAATCAAGTCTTAATCTTCATCCAATGGCAGTCCTCGTCGTACCTTTCCTTTACCGAAATACCGACCGAATTGAAGTTCGTATACTTCATCCTCATCCTGGGTTTCCACTTCCAGGTCAGAACGAGCATAGCTAACACACAACAATGCATAGCCCTGATGCTGCAGCTCGGCAGACAGCCCCATTGCCTCTGGTTGATCTAGTTCTCCAGAAATCACACGCACGGCACAGGCAGTACAGGCTCCATTGCGGCAGGAAAACGGAAGATTAGCTCCTTGATTTTCGACAGAATGGAGAATGTAGCGATCGTCCGGAACCTGGCAAGTGTACAGGGTATCAGTGCGACGATCGCGGATGCGGACAGTGTAAAGGGTCATAACAAGCTATAAAAAACGCAGGATTAAAGACTGAATTGGGGCCATTACCTGCTAACATAATACTTCTGTGACTGTTCACACAGCACCCCCCTGGAGAGATGGCCGAGTGGTTGAAGGCGCAGCACTGGAAATGCTGTTTAGGGGTAACCCTAACGAGGGTTCGAATCCCTCTCTCTCCGTTAAATCTGGTAGCTACAGATGGATGCAATATATCCAGCAAATGCAATATACCCAGCAATTTGTCTGCCATGGGCGACAGATAACTTGGGCCTAGCTTTACATAAATGCTGAACACTACGCTCCGGCGTGGCTTAGGTTGCTCCTGTTCCCGTTTCTAAGTTTTGGCTGCTTGCATTTGTAATTTCATACGCTCCGCGCTCAGCAGACCAACCCCCAGGGTAACCAGGAGAATGCCGAGGACTTGCACACCCTGCAACGGATTATTAATCAGAATCCAGGCCAGCAGAGCCGTCACCACTGGCCCGATCGAGGCAATGATGGAGGCTAGAGCCGCTCCCATAAAGCGTACTCCAAAGTTGTTGGCGAGATAACCTATTAGAGTCAGGGCGCCCAGAATAATGCCGCTCACGATAAAGCCAACTCGCTTCTCTGGCTGAACCAATACACCCAAATTAGGTCCCAGGAAAATGAGAATTATTGAGGACAGAACAAAGATAGTAAAGAACTGAATCAGGCTCACGGGAACGGGGTGCAGTTTCTTGAAGCCTAACTGCATAAAAATGAGGTAGAGAGCAAAGGCAATTCCTGCGGCGATCGCAGCGATTACCCCCATTTCTCCCCCAGAGGTAACTTTGTTCATGTCCATACTGGGTAACGCCGTGAATATTACCCACAAAGAAATAATGGACATCACCGCGCATCGTAGCGGAGTGGGACGATCGCCAAACAAGATCCAGGCCAGGGGTACCGTAACCAGTGGATACATAAACAGAATAGTGACGGCAGGCCCAGCCCCAATTTGACCAATGGCGATGTAAATCAACACCTGGGAGAGAAATAGGAAAAAGCCGCTACCCACAACATTGAGCAAGGGACGACGATCGCGAGCAGCCAAAAACTGGCTTAAATCTCGCCAGACGGGAGGATACAGCACCATCGAGACTGCCACCATCAACGGCAACACTACCAGCATCCGCAACCACAGGATTAAAAGCGAGTTGCCCAGCACTGTGATATTGATAAACCCACCAATTTCTGGCAGGCCCAGAATAGAACTGGGTTTACCAATAACCCGCACCACCACATTGTGAATCGACAGCGCTAGGGTAGAAAACAACACCAAAATAAAGCCAGCCCAAAAGTTTGTTTCCTTTTTGGGAAACAAACGGGTCAGGGGTTGAGGCACTCCTGGAATGGGAATAGGAGTGGAAATCACCGGGCTGGAAGCAGATTGAGGAGGATGGGAATGAGGAGCTTGAGGGGAATAGACGGAATGAGTTTGCCCAGCCTGGGCTGATAAAGAGGGGGATGGGGAGAGATCGGACGGAGAAGCATATCCTGGTCTTGCATGAGGTTGCAGTACAGTCTCACTGAGAGAAGGCTCATCCTGCCCTATAGGGTAGGAATAGACAGAACCACTCACCGGAGATTGTAAGACCGTTGTTGAATCAAAGCTTTCAGCCTGCAGTTGCTCCTGGAGTTTACTCACAAGAGCCTGCAAAATAGCCTCTCCCTGTTGTTCCAGGTTATGCATCCGTCCTAGCTGTTGCGATAAGGCACTGTGATAACTATTGAGTTCCTGTTGCAAGGTTCTAAAGGTGGCACTAAATGTTGCATCCAGGGAAGCCAGCATTCGTTGGGCATTGTCACTCTGCAACTGGCTACTTCCGGGCAATCCAGATTCCATTGCTGCCATTGAGTTGGCTTTTGTCATCTGATTCATTTGCTGCACCATCAAACTTTGCAGATGGTTAGCCAATGCCATTGCCAATTGCTTAGCCCATAACTGTTGTTGGGCGATTTGTTGTTGGGAGAGAGCGGCTGTTCTTTGCGTTTGCAGCGTCTGATGCTGAGCTTTCAGTTGCTTTACCTCTTCCGTCAAGTAAGCTTTTTCAGCCTGTAGTTGATTCACTTCCTCAGAAAGTTGCGTGACTAACCCCTCATGCAACCGTCTGAGATCCTGAGTCACGATTTGCAGGAGGCTCTCAACGGTGCGCCCGTTCTCGCTAGTATTACTAACTGGTCGATTCTCCATTTGTCCCATGAAAGGTTCCTCTAAACCTATCCACCCTGAACTATTCAACGTTTCATGTCACTTACTCATACCTAATGTTCCCAAGTAATAATTTGGAAAAAGCTATATCAGCCAGGATATATCCAATTTTCGAGAGTGAGCAGTGAATTTGGTCTTTATTCCAGTTCCGCTTTACAGATGTGGATGGTAAACGGTGAGTGGGATTGTTTTCTGGTCAAGGAAGCCAGGAGGAAAGGAGACGAAAGGTAAGTGCGCCCAGCCCGATCGCCGCTGGAATGGTAGCAATCCATGTGAGGCCGATCGTTCTCACCGCCTGCAACTCCACCGTTTTCCATCCTTGCGCTAAACCTACTCCCACTACCCCACCGACTAAAGCATGGGACGTAGAGACAGGGAGTCCAGCTTGAGAGGCCAGCAGCACCGTAGTAGCGGTGGCCAATTCTGCACACATGCCGCCGCTTGGTTGAAGGGCAATAATATTTTCTCCGACAGTAGTAATGACTCGCTTGCCCCATACCGCCAGACCCACCACAATTCCTGTCCCACCTAACACTAAGACCCAAAGCGGAATCTGAATGGAGTCGATGGGAACAGTTCCAGTTTGCAGGGTGGCGACGATCGCCGCCAGCGGAGCGATCGCATTTCCCACATCATTAGACCCATGAGCAAAGGCAACAAAGCAGGCACTCAGGAGTTGGAAGCGGGCGAGGAGAAGTTCGGGGAGAGAGAAAGGAGGGGAGGGAGAGATCGCCCGCCTTAATTGCCCCCATAAAACAAAGGTCAATGTCATGCTGGCGATCGCCCCTATTCCTAACAAAATGGTGTGGGAAGGCAGCAGGATGCCCAGGCGCTGAGATAAAAAGCATTGGATGGGTTGGCTAAAGCTGGGTAAAACGATTACGCCGAAGATGCTAAACAGGATGGTACTCAGCCAGGGAATCCATTCGTCCAGTTGCTGTAAGGGATGGGGTTGGTCGAGAATGAAGCGTTTGATGATGGTATAGAAGAGGGCAGCGATCGCACCACCGAGGACGGGAGTGAGAATCCAGGTGAGGGTGATGGTGCGGATGGATGGCCAGTCAACCGCCTGAAATCCCACAGCAGCCCACCCAAAGCCTGAGATCGCGCCGACCACAGCATGGGAGGAGGAGACGGGCAGCCCAAAGGCGGTCGCAAGGTTGATCCACAGGCCACTGGCAACCAGGACAGCCAGCATTCCAGTGAGAAAAATCTGAGGCGTTTGCCCAAAGAATTCTGGACTGACGATTTGGGTGACCAGGGTTTGGGAGACATTCTGACCAAAGAGGATGGCTCCTGTGAATTCCAGTACGCCAGCAATGATCAGCGCCTGTCGCAGGGTAACGGCTTTCGACCCCACTGAGGTACCCATTGAATTGGCGACATCATTAGCACCTAGATTCCAGGCCAGGTAAAACGCCAGCAGGCAAGTCAGAATTAGCATCAAGCAAATGGTTAATAGCGATCGAGCTTAAATTTTGGATTTGCGATTTTGGATTTTGGCCTGGTAATGGCCGCTGCCGTTCTTTTCCTTACGACTTTTTGAGTAGCCGTAGAGTGCCTGGTTGTAAATGGCTTCATGCTCCTGGGCGGACTGGAGGAGATCGACCACAGGAGCCGGATAATCTACCCCCAGGCGCACACCAAACCGCTTTTGTTCAACAGGAAGCAGTTTCCAGGGTTCGTGGACTTTAGTGGCTGGAACGTGGGCCAGTTCAGGAAGCCAGTGTTTAACGTACTGGCCATCGGGATCATAATCTTTAGATTGCTTCAAGATGTTAAAAAATCGGAAGCCTCGCGCATCATTACCCACGCCAGCCGTGTAGTTCCAGTTACCCCAATTGCTGCACACATCGTAATCAATCAGCAGGGACTCAAACCACTCTGCGCCCATCTGCCAGTTGATTCCCAGATTTTTCGTGAGAAAGCTGGCAACATTCTGACGACCCCGATTAGACATAAAGCCAGTCGCCGCCAGTTCGCGCATATTGGCATCAACGAGCGGAAAGCCTGTTAGTCCCTGTCGCCAGCGATCAAACAACTCCCAATCTTCTTTCCAGGGAATGGGAATCCCCTGCAGTCCAGAGGTGCGAAAGATGCGGTTGCCGTGTTTGGCACAGATAAACCGGAAGTAATCTCGCCACAACAACTCAAAAATCAGCCAATAGGTCGAGTCATTTTTGATGCGGGTGGCTTCGTAGGTCTGCACCTGTTCATAAATAAAGCGCGGCGAGAGGCAACCCAGGGCCAACCAGGGTGAGAACTTGGATGAGTAATCTGCACCCAACATACCATTCCGGGTTTCTTTGTAAAGCTTGAGGTGATCCTGTTGCCAGAAGTAATGGGCCAATCGTTCCAGAGCCGCCGTTTCTCCTCCTTGAAAAGATAGAACAGCGCGATGATCAATTTGTGGAGGTTCTAAGCCCAGGTCGGTAAGGACAGGCAGAGAACCACGATCGCACTCCGGCAATTCCGGTAGGGTATCCGGAGTAGGTAAGGCCGGATTGACCATAGCATCCTGCTCCACCTGCTTCCGGAAGGTCGTAAACAACTCCGGTAACTCCTGAATTGTGAATGGCAAATCATCAGGGTGATACAGGGTATGGCCCCAGAAGCCTCGCAGGGACACCTTTAATTCGGTCAAAGCAGTTTCCAAAGCCCTCTCCACAGCTAATTCTTCCGCCGTCACTTCCCGGTGATAGTACACGGCAGAGATATTCAGATCTTTGACCAGTTGCGGAATCACGGTTTCTGGATGGCCCTGACGAATCAGCAGATCGCTACCTCTGGCTTGCAGCGATCGGCGTAAATCGGCCACACTGTCCAGCAAAAATTTTGCTCGGAAAGCCCCTGTTTTAGGAAAGCCAAAGGACGTTTGACCGAACTGGCGCGGGTCAAAACAATACAGGGGAATGATTTCAACAGCAGAAGTGGCTTGTCCAGTGAGTGCCTGATGCAGGGGTTGGTGGTCATGCAGGCGCAGGTCATTGCGAAACCAGAGAAGAATTCGGGTTGGGGTTGCCATTGAGTTAGAGGGTTGAGGGTTGGGGGGGATTAGGGATTAGGGATTGGGGATTGGGGGGATTGGATCGGTGTGAGGGAGCGATAACTGCAAAAGGCCCATAGGATACCAGAGAGAGCTTACTTTCAGGGTATACATTTATTCATAAAACAGGGGCGACCCACGGGGAGTTTTTAGAAACCTATGGCATTGACGGAGCTAAAACAGCGATTACACAGCCATCTAATAGAAATTGTTCGGGAGCGGGATCCATACCTGGCCACGGAAGGTCATTTTTATGTGCAGCAATACATCCGCCACCAACTGGAGCAATGGGGCACGGTGGAAAGCTGTGAATTCAAAATTCAGGCCCGGACTCACGTTAATTTGCTCCTGAATCTCCCTGCCCAAACGGGTCGTTCTACCCAGCCACCGATCATCCTGGGTGCCCACTATGATGCAGTTCCGGGTACACCAGGGGCCGATGATAATGCCACAGGGGTAGCGGCTTTACTGGAACTGGCCCGATCGCTCGTCCAACAACCCGCCCGTTATCCCATCCAATTGATTGCCTTTGACCTGGAAGAATACGGGATGCTAGGCAGCCAGGACTATGCACAAGCCCTGTTTCAGGCCCAGCAACCCGTTCGACTCATGCTCTCTCTGGAAATGCTGGGCTACTGCAGCCAGGAACCCAATTCCCAGCGCTATCCCTCACCGTTGTTGAAGGCCATTTATCCCAATCAGGGAAATTTCATTGGGTTAATTGGCAACCTGCCCACGTTGCCCGACCTGCTCCATCTCAGCCATCATATCCGGAGGGCCGGAGTTCCCAGTCGGTGGCTCCCAGCAGGTATGAAAGGCCAGATTTTGCAAGCCACTCGTTTGAGTGATCACTCCCCCTTCTGGGATCGTGGCTATCGAGCCATCATGGTTACAGACACGGCTTTTATGCGAAATCCCCACTATCACCAGGCGAGCGATCGCATTGAAACCCTGGATTTAGACTTCCTCACAGGCACCTGCCTTGGCCTCATCCGGGGCCTGCAAACATTGAAATAGAAATGCTGCAGTGGCATTTCTACTTTGAATGGGCACACCAAGCTTTGCCCATCGCTGAAGAGAAAGCTACGGTAGGGGTCACAGTTGATCTGCCTCTGTCCCTGCACCAAGCGTTGACGGATCTGGCCCAGCAGCAGGGCAAGCGGAAAGCGATCCTGGTCAGGTGGGCGACCCCTTGCGGGTATCTGCAAAGCAGCGCGGGCGGTTGTTAAGGGAATGTAAAAACGATTCAGTCAGGCCGTGAATAACCAGGAATTTTACCGAAATCCCTCAGATCGGGTGTAGGAGAAACCAAGGGATTTGCAGTCATGCTGTAACTCAGGCTAAATTCGAGAAGACTCTGCTAAGAGAGAAGAAATGAGGGGCCGGAGATGAATAAGGAAATTGCTCAGTTCTCCCTCGAAGATGGCACGAAGTTTCTGGTGGAAGTGGATGAGCCAGAGGGAGCAGCCGTGGAGCGGGTGGCGGCTGAAGTCAATACCGAAAAGATGGTGCTGCAGGCCAAACAGACGTTTGAATAGGCGATAGAAACGGTCAAGCCCGTAGCTGTCGTTCTGCCTATCGCCTCAACGACTTTCCGGACAACCGCCTCAACGCTCTCGGTTTTCGTGTTGTCTGTGCGGCTGCGAGGACTCTAGCTTAGCCCTTTACCCTTTAGTACTTTTGCACTACTCTCTCTTGCTTTTACCCTTTCTTCTTCCGCCGCAGGCGGATCAAAATTTTTTTTGGGAAAGGCCAAAAGGATTAGGCCGCTTCATTCGTCGAAGTAGGCCGTTCCGTTAACTTCCTGGCTTCTGCCACTTCCATCTCTGCCAAAGTTGCGGCCCAATCCGCTAACTGGCGTGCGATCGTGGCCCGTCGTTGGGGGTCTTTTTCTTTCCAGAGCGCCAAACTTTCAAAGTAAACCGTATACCGATATTCAAAGATCGATCCCGGCGGTACTGCATAAGGGCCAGGGGTTGCATCAGTCATGGCAGGTAACTCACTTCAGTTTCAATCGTGGACAACTGACGGTCAGGCTCATTATAGGTGAAACGAATACCCAGGAGGGTTTTCTCAGTCAACACTGCATCGTATCTCGCTTCAGTTGGGGTCAAATCAGGATGGCGGGCAATAATCGTGTAACTGCCTTCAGGAACATCTCGAAATACAGCTACCCCGGTTCGTAGGGTCAGCATTTTTAGCTTATGCTCCCATAGCAGTGACAGTGCTAGATAACCAGTTGAACTACCTGTGCACCAGCTACCGGTGGCGTGCGAGTGGGGGATGGGATGAGGCCGATCTGCTAGGTCAATCCCATCTGGAAACAGTTTCCCATGAGTCAGATGAGTGGCGGCTTTTCTACCAACAAAGCCTGACGGAAGGAACGGTAGCCCAACGAGAAGAATTTACCCAAATTTCACCAACGGCAACTGGCTGGCTCAATTGGCGAGTCAGTCCCTAGTGGGAGGCGAGTGGCAATCCGGGTGGGCTAATTATACTGCGAGATGATATTACCGCCCAGAAACTGGCGGTACTGGAAAGCTACTCCAGGTTTCAGGACGATCGCGCCTTGATTGAAGCAGCTCTCATAGAAAGTGAAGAAAAGTTTCGTCGGCTGGTTGAATCTGCTAACGATCTGATTTACATGATCGGTCTGGATGGTAACTTTACCTATCTTTCTCCCCAATTCCACGAGATGTGGGGGTATGAATTAGCCGACTTTGAGGGCAAATCCTTTGCCGAAATTGTGCATCCAGAGGATATGGCGAAAGTCACCCGCTCAGCACAATGGTTGATGCAGACGCGACAACGGGATGCTGGTCTGGAGTTTCGTACTCAACGCAAGGATGGATCCTGGTGTTGGATTGTTTGCAACAGTTCACCGATTGTTGATGCGAATGGCAATGTGGTAGGGTTGCAAGGTATCGCTCGCGATGTCAGCGAGCGCAAACAGGCGGAACTACAACTGCAACAATCTGAAGCCAAGTTGCGGCAGCAAGCCGAGGAACTCACTACCACGTTGCAAAAGTTGCAGACTACGCAATTGCAATTAATCCAGAGTGAGAAAATGTCCAGCCTGGGTCGGTTGGTGGCTGGAGTCCCCCATGAGATTAATAACCCGGTCAACTTTATCCATGGGAATGTGATCCATGCAAGTGAGTATGTGCAAGACCTTTTAAAAAACTGCTTATTAAAACTGCTTAAGTTGTACTATGAGCACTACCCACATCCAGACACAGCTATTCAAACCGTCATTGAGGAAATTGATCTGGATTTCCTGATGCAGGATTTACCCAAAGTGCTGGCATTCATGAAAGTAGGGGCCGATCGCATCCGTCAGATTGTGCTGTCACTACGCACGTTTTCGCGGATAGATGAAGCAGAACTTAAACAGGTAGACATCCACGATGGCATCGATAGCACCCTGATAATCTTGGAGCATCGCCTGAAAGCGAAAGACGACCATCCTGCCATTCAGGTCATCAGAAACTACAGCCCCCTGCCGCTAATTGAATGCTTTGCTGGGGAACTCAACCAGGTGTTTATGAATATTTTAACGAATGCAATCGATGCACTCAATGAAGTCAGATTCACCGCCCCAGCCGACTTCATACCAACAATTACGCTAACAACTCGGCAAACAGAGTCCAATCAAATTACGATTCAGATTGCGGACAATGGCCCAGGCATCCCTGAATCCATCAAAACCCGACTCTTTGACCCGTTCTTCACCACCAAACCCGTTGGCAAAGGAATCAGACAAATCAAAGATCTTTGTCCAGGCCAGAGCCGCGCCCATACTATGCCCATGCATCGCCAGGGTAAAAGTACGTGCCAGTGCCGCTTGCTCCTCATGCGATTGAAACAGCTTGCCATTGGCGTAGACCTGGGATGAATTGGTCGGATAGCTTTTTGCAAACTGGGATAGCTATTGACCTGATGATTGGCAGTCACCATGGTTAAAAAGCCACCAAAATAAGTCGGGCTAGTTGCCAACAGGTAGTCCTGAGCGAGCTGCGTTAGCCTATAATGACCGCGATCGACCTGCACTAACTCCATCGAACCGCAGGCGGTCAGCATAGCCTGGGTTGCCCGATGAGCCAGCTTGAGAGCTGTGGCAATCTCTTCTAATGTCTGTGGCTTTTGTGCCAGTAGAGGAAACAACCCCAAATCATGAGCAACCAGCAGCATGTGATAGTTGAAATGCCCCAACACAATATCCCACAGTCGGCTCTCATTACTTTTGGGGCGTTGGATCGGTACCACCTGATCGCGATCGTTCTCTAATATCACTTGACTCATACAATCTCCTCTTCTACCTGAGTAAACAGTCTGCCTGGGTTAATACAATTGCCAGAAATTGTCAGAAAAGCCAAGGAATCCGGCATTAACCTGATCCTCGGCTATCAGTCTGCAAAAATCTTCCAGTGAGCAAGATCTTATAGAACCAGCCATCTAGCCTACAGAGGCCAACTGTTTATCAGATTGCCAGGGTTGTTGATCTAGTTCCAACAGCATGTAGTCAAACATAGCTACAATTTGTTCAAAGATTAACTGATAGTTGTGCTTGACAGTTTCCAGATCTGCATCACTATGGATATTGCGGGCAATTACTTGCAGTAGATCAGCCTGATGATCGGGGTCAAGTTCGCTGTGGATATGGAAATATTCAATCTCATGATCTGTAATGCCATTAAAGGTCTGCGTCAGACCTTTGATATACATAGGGAAGAGATCGGGAAGGACGGTTTCAATCGCCAAAAAACGAGCGAGAACACCCACTAGAGGCTCATTTGGATCAACATGAAATCGCTTAAATACCAGGGCTGGAATCCGGCTGCTGTCGTCATCCTCATGGACTGAAATATTTTCACAGCCGATCGCTTGCATAAAGCGAAATAGAGATTGACATAGGCTTTTTTAACATCCAAACAACCATGTTCAGTATAGATATTGTCAATCAATACAGCTCGATCTTCCACGTCAGAAGCCATCGCAATCGCCATCAAAAATGACTGATTAAAGCGATTGGATCCGGGGAGCATTTTTTAGCCTACCAACGAATTTGCTCGGCATTAAATCCACCCTGAGAAAAGCGGGTCATAAATGGATGACCACACAGATTATAAGGCTGGGAGAGCGGCTTCAAAACATCAGAGAGAGTTTGAACCATAAACATATCGTCTCCTCCTATGTAGATGCAAATGGATCGGCAAAAATATATTAAAAAAACCTTAAATGAATCAATCAAATATGGTCAGTATTCTCACTGGCACAAATAATAAAAATATAAAATTTTAGTTGAGCAATACTATAAGATTAGTGAATTCATGTATTTTTACAGCAGAAAGAAAAATTCAAATGGACTGAAAACTATATTTTTTAAGACCAAAATTTATTACATCTATCAATATTAAGTATTCGGCGGTTAAAACCACGACTACACTAACCAAGTCCGCCGACGTAGACTCAATACAATCAAGGTTTTCAGTAACCTATGTCAACAGGTTTTCTCCGGATAGCCGCAACTTCAGTCGCCAGGGTGATAAACTTACCTCCTTACAGCATCTGCCGGAATCAAAATTTCATTTGGTATAAGTTAAATTGTGATCTCGTCCCTACCAGTTCATTTTAAAGACCGTGGCTTTTGCCAATCATCCAGTGCCGCCGGAAGAAGCGAGATAAAGAAGACTCGCTGAGGGTAAGACAGATGGGCCGACCGTGGGGACAGGTACGGGGATTCCGGGTTTGCTGCCATTGATCGAGTAAGGTTTGCATTTCCGATAAGGTCAGGGGGGTACCATTCCGAATTGCACTGCGGCAGGCGATCGCAGCCTGGACTGTGGGTAAATCTCCCCCCAAACTGAGTTCCAGCAAAGCATCCGCACAGTCTTGCCGAGCGGCCACCATATCCGGGGCCGATCGCACAACCCAGGTTTGTTGACCGAAAGCTTCTACTTCCAGTCCCAAGCGTTGCAACTGTTCTAGCTGGGCAGGGGTGAGTTGGTTCAAGATAATGGGAGTAGATAAAGGAACAATCTGCCAGCGATCAACCAACTGCTCATACAGCACTCGTTCATGAACAATGTGTTGTTCCAGCAGCCAGATTCCCTCAGCGTGTTCTGCCAGAATGTAGGTCTGGTGTACCTGAGCGATCGCTTTTAAGGACTTCAACCCGGACGCATGGTTGATGACTTCTTCTGTTTCAGCCTCACTCCCACTCTGCTCCACAGCATATTCCCCTGCGGTTTCTGCCGTTTTCAACAGTTGCCCCAATCGCCTGGAATGAAAACTTTCTGGGAGAGTATTTGGGTTGAGTTGTAGAGTTTGTGCGATCGCCGCCACAATCTGCTCACACCAGAACTTCAAGTGATGCAAATAGACTTCTGATTTGGCGGGATGGCGATTCCAGTCCACCTGCTCCGGTGGAACTTGTAACTGTACGATGCAGACAGGATAGCGATCGCGGGGTAAGGTACGGCGAAACCCCGTCAAAATCGCCCGTTCTAACTCCGGTACATGGACAAATCGGCCATTGATCGCAACGCGAATCCAGTCCGCCCGATGACGATGACAGCGATCGGGCAATCCCAACAACACATACAGGGAGCAACTGCCCAGGAACAGGTCAGACGTGCATAGGCTGCCATTTTCTACGGGTTGAACGTCAATCTCCAGTTCTCGCAAATCGTGAACCTGCACATCTCTCAGCACTTGCGGCAGAATTTCACGGGGTGTAGCACCAGGAAACAAAGTAAACCAGTCTCGCTCATTTTGCTGCACATGCCAGGTGACATGAGGATAACCCAGGGCCAATTGGTGAATGGTCGCCTGTACCGCTTTTAGCTGTTGGGTAAACGAAGGCAAGCCCTGACGACGTGCCGGTAAATTAGCGAACAATTGATCCACCGTGACGATCGTTCCCGGAGCGATCGCCACAGGGCGAGTCTGCACCGCTTCACCCAAGGAATTGTAAGTCACCAGCCAGCCTTCTCCAGCTAACCGATCTGGGGCTGCCCCATTGGCAGTCGGGACGATCGGGCGACTGGCAATGGCCAATTCTGCCAGTTGGGCCAAACTATACAGGGCTTCTCCCCGAAATCCTAGACTGGTGATGTGCCAGAGATCGACCCGATCGCGAATTTTGCTGGTGCTATGGGGAGAGGCCGCTTGTTGTAAATCCTGTAACCCCATGCCAGTTCCATTATCGGCAACCCGGACTCGCCATTGATCGGGCCAGAGGGCAATCGTAATCCGTGTGGCTCCGGCATCCAACGCATTTTCTGCCAGCTCTCGCACAACCGCTGCCAGCGAATCAATCACCTCACCCGCCGCAATCAGATGCACAACTTCAACAGGTAGCGGTTCAATTCCGGATTGCATAAGCCTTAGCCCCTCCAGTCCTAGAAACCGGGTGCTGCCTTCACATCAAGATTGCTTTGGCTTGCTTTAGAAGCCGCATCTTAGAAAACGGATTTCTGCCTTGAAGACATCAAGATCGCTAACCTTCCCGGCAACAAAATCAGCTTCTAGACAAAGCTACAAAACCGCGTTTTGGGCAGTTGTCGTGGGAGACACGAGAGACTGACCACTGGCATGAGAGCTGGCATCAAACTGTTTTTCTTCAACGACTCCCGGTTTCCCCATAAGTTGGGGTCTTTCCTCATTATGACTCACTAACACGGCTCCTGCGTCTCCGGCTCGCACTATCACCTGTTTGTTCGCTTCCCAGGTGCGTTGGGTTCCCTCAGGTAAAACCCCCTCAAACTCTGTTTTACCATCCACAGTGATGCGTAACCAGGATTGGGCTGTCAGCGTCAATCCCACTCGCACAGGCTTACAAGACGTGGTTGGAGCTATTTTTTTAGCAGCAGTTTTACCAATTTGAGTGGGGGCAGAAGGGCCATAAAACTCGTTTGAGCCGGGCGCAACATACTGACCAGGTGAAACAGGTTTTGTCAAATACGCATAGCGGCTTGCCTGACTAGCAGAGCGATTCAGGGTATAAGATAAACCAATGACCGCGCCCACCACGAGCAGCATATACAGAATATAGAGATGGAGTGGCCGCAATTGAGCTTTGAAGGCACTCTTCCAGGTAGGCTTCACTGGCCTGATGATAGCTCCTGTGGGAAAAGCATTGGCAAGCTCTGCGCCATCAGTCCCGATCGCATCCGCATAGCGACGAATAAAGCCCTGAATATAAACAGGCTCAGGCAACTGTGCTAAATTCCCGTCTTCGATCGCCTGCAGCGTGCGAACAGGAATTTTGGTGATCGAGGTGACTGTTTCCAGCGATAGTTCCTGAAGTTGTCGCACCTGACGTAGATAAGCACCAATTTCTGTCAGCAGTTCTGCCTGTTCATTGCCCATCTTTTGAAGAGCCTGATTTTTCATACACTGCACTCCTCACGTTTCACTGGCTCCCTATTAATAAATGTTAGGGCAATTTGGGAGTTCAAGAAACCCACCTCCGTATCGGTTAAAGCGCGGTAACATCCTGGTAGAACCTCGGGTACTCCAGGGTTTTGTAGCCGGATTGGCCCGATCGCAATGCGATGTAACTGCAAAACGGGATGACCTAATTGATCGGCTACCCGACGAATTTGCCGATTGCGACCTTCCTTCAGCACGATTTCCAGTAACGTCTTGCGATCGGGATGGCGCTGCACCATAGAAACTTGAGCAGGTAAGGTTTTACGGCCTTCCAGCAGGATTCCCTGCCGCCACTGGCGCAATGTCTCCTGAGTCGGATAGCCCTCCACCCAAACCCGGTAAGTCTTAGGAATGTGATGACGGGGATGGGTCAGATAAAAGGTCAGATCACCATCGTTGGTCAGCAACAACGCGCCTGTAGACTCAGCATCCAATCGTCCCACGGGATGCAGTCCCTGTCCCTGCTGCAGGTCTTTGGGCAAGAGATCGAGAACAGTACGACGCCCCCAGGGATCGTCACAGGTAGATACGACTCCTGCTGGTTTATTCAGCAATAAGTACAGTGGGTCGGGCTGAATGGCAGGACTCACCAACACCCCATCCACACAAATGCGATCGCGCTCAGGATCCACCTTCTGCCCCAGATGGGCAATTTCATGATTGACCTGGATTCGTCCCTGCCTGACCAGTTGCTCAGCCTGACGGCGGGAAGCCACGCCCCAACTCGATAACACTTTTTGTAACCGCTCATCCATGACATCACCTTAACAATTCTCAGCACTGAATAAAAGATGGAGAAAGCCATGCTTTGGAAGGGGGAAATAACCGCTCATGTCATGATTCCTGATCTATTTGAGACTGGGGCAAGCGGATTTGCAACCATGCTCCTCCAGTTTCGGGATGGTTACTGGCTGAGACTTGTCCCCGATGGGCTTCCACGATGTGCTTGACGATCGCCAAACCCAAGCCGGTACTGTTACCCGATTGCCGAGAGGAGGTAGCGGTAGCAAAATCGTTAAAGGACGATGGCTCACGGGATTTGGGATCGAAGCCAGCAATGCCATGACGGGTACGGGAGGGATCAGCCCGATAAAACCGTTCAAAAACGAAGGGCAAAGCGCTGTCTGGAAAGCCGGGGCCAGCATCAATGAAATCCAACTGAATCTCTGGTATTGGCGCTGATTCAACCGCTGACTGAAGCTGCAATCGAACTTGAATTTTTTGGTGAGGCGGACTGTATTTAATACTGTTGTCAAAAAGGTTGATAAACGCCCGGTAGAGCCATGCTTCATCCCCCTGAGTTACTAACTGGTCTGGGCCAATGTAATCTAATTGGACTTGTTTGACTCGGGCTAAAGGTTCCAGACTCAGCCATGCTGAATGAATTAATGGCACCAGATCAATTAATTTACAGGTCAGACGAGCCGTGGAGTGCGACTGCAGTTGGTTCAGGTCGAGCAGATCCTGGACTAAATTGCTGAGACGGATGGTTTCCTGCAACAAGCGGCCAATCCATTCCCGACCTGAAGAATCGACCTGGCTTTGTAGGGTTTCAGCCACTAAGCGGATCGAGGTGAGGGGCGTTTTCAATTCATGGGCCACATCGGAGATCCAACGATCGCGCTGCTGGGCCAATTTCACTGTTTCCTCACGGCTTTCTAAAAATATTGCAATACACCCCTCCGCCAGCGGAAAGCCGTATCCCCGCAGAGGTCGGGATTGCTGCTGCGACAACTTCGTGAAATTGGCATTGACAGGGTGGAACAACCACTCACTTTGACAGGGTTTCTGAGCCTGACGGGTTTCCTCCACCAGGGCATCTAATTCATAGGAACGCACCAGTTCCAAGAGTAAACGTGGGGTTGTGGCCTGGTAGTTTTGCAGACTGAGTAATTCACAGGCTTTGGGGTTACAGGAGAGTAACTGATTATCCTCATCCACCTGTAAGAACCCGATCGGAGCGACCTGAATCAGGTACTGCAAATCCTGCAGATCTTGCTCCAGATGCCGGTGGGCCTGCTGATAGGCGGCGATCGCCTGCGTTAACCGGGAGGTAGAAGAAAACGGTAAACTGAGCAGATCGGGGCGAAGTTGCTGCACAATCCGTCGGAGTTTCAGATTCAGGCGCAGCCAATACCAACCGAAAAGGGCTAACCCAACACCTAGTCCCAGCAGAAACCCTACATTCATAGTTTTTTGCGGCTCGACTTCAGCCGGGATTTGCTCCTCGCTGGCAACCTTAACTTAATTAGTGACCAGATATGGATGAAAGCAGAATCACCGCTATTTTAAGCCCATAGCTATGCAAACGGTATTTCGTAGAGATATTCCGTCAGAACATCTCTATAAAATAAAGTAAAAACAATTACTAGCCCCTGATCTCGATTTCCTTGCTGCTGAGGATTCCATCTTCTAAGTAGGCTACATGGTCTGCCACGTCTACAAGGCGGGGATCATGAGTCACAATTAAGACGGTGCGACCCCCTTCTTTAGCCAGTTGGCGCAGCAGTGCAATCACGGCATGGCCACTGTGGGAATCCAGGGAAGCAGTCGGTTCGTCGGCCATGAGCAATTTGGGATCTCCAGCCAGAGCACGGGCGATCGCCACCCGCTGCTTTTGACCACCCGACAAATCACGGGGCAGGTAATCAACCCGGTCTGCCAAACCCACTTGAGCCAACAGTTTCTGTGCCTGACGACGCATTTCCCGACCATGAAAACCTTTCATCCGCAGGGCAACTTCTACATTCTCAGATGCTGTTAGCGCAGGAAAGAGATTAAACCCCTGAAAGATAAAGCCAAGGTTATGCAGGCGAAATCTTGCCAGAGCATCTTTAGAGAGAGTGGTAATTTCTTGCCCCAGGAGGCGCACACTACCAGAAGTAGGAGTCAATATTCCGGCCAGAATCGACAAAAGCGTTGTTTTACCTGAACCAGAAGGCCCCATCAGAAGCTGGATATCCCCTTGAGAAATATCCAGATTGATGTCTTTGAGAACGGGAAATACATCTGCTTCCGAGCGAAACACCATGCTTACATCACGAGCCACAACTGCTTGCTTGGTTGCCCATTCTCTAACTCCCAGACTAGATAGAGGTTGTTCAGCAGTGACAATTACTGAAGGCTCTAGGCTTTGAGCATAAGTAGAAATGTTGATTTGAGAAGCCGTCATTCGTTTATTCGTTGGATGCTTTTAAATGATACAGAGACACACGGAAGTGGGAGGAAACCAAAACAAACCGTCACTTAGAAAGTTTTTGAACTTGCATAGAATTTGGACTGAAGAAGAGCAGTTTGAGTTCAGTGTGAGAGCAGTCGATGAACCAGATGTTAACTAGTGTAACGAGAATACCAGAATACCAGCCATTTACCTATGCCGCTTGAGGGGGCCAAGTCAGGCTTTAAAGACAATGGCGGGGTCTACATGGGTCACCTTCTGGATGGCAAAGAGAGCAGAACCAACACACATGACGACTGTTACACCCAACACCGCGATCGCGGTTCCTGGGGTAATCAGAATCATGATTCCTTTAGCGGCCACCGTCCAGGAACCTAAGACTAGACAGAGAACCATACTGGGGATATATCCTAGAATCGCCATCCAAAGAGCCTGTTCCGTAATTACGCGATAGATTAGCCAATCTGACGCGCCCATGGCTTTGAGAGTTCCAAACTCCTTGAGATGGTCAGACACCGATGAATACAGAATTTGACTAACGACGACCATCCCCACCACCACTCCCACTGTTGCGCCCAATCCCAAAATGAATCCGACCCCCGTTCGCTTCCGCCAGTACGTGCGGGTGATATCTGCCATCTCGGTTTTGGTATAGGCACGCACCCCCGAAAGGTTTTTCTCCAATCGCTGCTTCAATTGCTGTAAGTCCTGTCCTGGTTTCGCTTTAACCAGTACGAACGTGATGGGGTCAGCTAAATTGAGTTGCTTTGGTGGCGGAGGGGAGGCCAAAGTTTGAGAACTTGGTGTAAAACTGCTGACACAATCCAGGTTTTCTGACTTGAGGGAGCAATTGACAGAGGAACTCAGCCCTGCACTACCATAGGCATTGGCCGTTTCCAGGGAGGTATAGAGGTAGGTAGCAGAAGCCATAGATTGGGTGTCTTCACTTAAACCGACCAACTTGGCAGGCAAGGGACCAATACTACCGGATTGCCCTATTTTTTCCAGTCCTAATGCCGCCAAGTTGCTGCGATCGGTAATAAAGGTGTATGGCTTGTTGAGACTATCCAAAGACCCCTGGGCTAATTTCCAGCCCGCAAATAAAGTACCATTAGGATTAAAACCATAAACCCGCGCTGGGGCAATATTCCCACTGGGATCAAGCCAAAGTGTGGGGCGATTGATCAAAGCTTCTGCCCGCTCCACACCCTCGACCTTACGGGCCTGAATTAACTGATCCAAAGGAATGGGCAAATTGACTTCTACATGGAGCAGGTCTTTTGATCCTACCCACACATCCGCATCCGATTGTTCAATCAGTCGCGTAGTCGAGCGACTAAATCCATCCAGAATGCCCACTTGAATCGTCACCAGACTGACAGCAAACATGATCCCAGTCTGTGCAACAAGAAAACGGGGAATATCTTCAAACAGATTCTTGCGGGCGATCGAAGCCATAGCTTAGTCAATGAGGATATTACTACCTTAGAAAATTCTCAAAGTTAGCGAAACGGTACACAGGATGATAGTCTTCGTTTCTTGATTCATCCATCCGTAAGGGGACTCATTTTTATGCTCTACCAATGGCTCTAGTCAGGCAGCAAAGCGTTCTTTAAGCCAGTGCCTTGGAAAGCTGAACTTTTTCTTAAGAGAAATCATAATCTGAATTGGGATAAGGGCTACCCTGAATGGTTAAGCTCTTGCATCCGACGCTTAATTTCTGTTTGAGAATTCTTAGCTTTTCGTTAAGATGTTCTACCAGAAAACGTTCATCCTATTCTCCTAATTCCGTCGCCAGCGTTACTCGTGTTCCTGAACGACCTATTCCCATTTTTGGCTCATGTCAACCCAACCGCGATCGCGGGTACCAGTTTGTGGGCACTAGCTCTTTATCTAGGGTTGTTTCCCCTAGGCGAATGGGTCAGCTATCAACTCAATCGCTGGTTTAACTTTGCTGAACGTAGTCTTTATACCTCTGCTGAAGAGTTTGAACGTACTCGTAAAGGGCGCGAATCCCAAAATGCTTTCTATGCCTCACTGTTCAGCATCTTTCCCTTCTTAGCGTTGGGGATTTTTTGCAATCTTTGCGTTGAGTTTACCCTGGGCGATAGTTGGACGATCGGTATGGGGTTACTAGCCTGTGTGGGATGTGGCATTTATGAACTAGGTCGTCGAGATGGAGCACCATGAGGAAGTTTTGAGTTCTAAGTTTTGAGTTAGGAATTAAACTTTGTCAAAGTCTAGAACCGTAGTTTCTCTAATCAAAAAATGACCGTTCTCTAGCTGGGCTTGGTTTAGGCAAAGCTTTAAAGTTTTTCCAGTTCCTCAATCACGAGTTGTACCAGTTTGTGGGCCGCTCCGGGTTCGCCTCGAACAGCTCGTAATTCATCACTCATAACTTGCAAGTGTTCAGGATGATCGAGATAGGCGATCGCCCTTTTGGCCACTTCTGCTGGCTGTAGAGCACCAACTAACTCTGGCACAATTTCTCGCTTAGCCCAAATATTTGGCCATGCGAGCAACCCCCTGCGGCGAATGGCCAGCCAGTTAATCGGCCTTGCCAGTAAAGCACCAATTCCTGGCAGATTTACCAGCAGACCGGGTATGCCATCCCAGGCCCGCATGATATCCAGTTGCTGGGTTGGCAGTAGTACGATCATGGGCACGCCTAAAGCCCCTAATTCCGCTGTATTGGCTCCGATCGTGGTCAGACAAAGGCTGCACTGGGATAACAGGTCATAGGCCGGAAATCCTGTCCACAGACTGACTTGCACCCCAGCAGGTGTTTTCAAAACGGGTAATTGTTCTGCTGGCAGCATTAATTCTCCCCCAACCCATCCCAAGCGTTGAATCATTGGATTCTTGGTGGGGTCAGCATAAGCAGCCAGGTCTTTAACAGACAGGGTCGGAGCCACTGGAATGACAAATTGCACATCCGATCGAGTCATGTAAATATGTTCCGCGATCGCCAGTGTTAGAGGCACTCCCAGGATTAACTTCATAGGCTTGGAGCCGGGAAGCAAACCGATAAGAGGGGATGAGGAGGTGATGGGGGGATGGGGGGATGGGGTGGTGACTAAATCACTCTCATCATCCCATCTTCTTATCATTTCACCCGCTCCCCCATCTTTCTCACCTCCCCCACTCCTCCACTCTTTCACTCTTCCACTCCCCACGCCTGCTTCTGCCATCAAGTCGCCAACGACGGAAAACTTGTGAGCATACCTGGGAGCAACCCGATTCAGAATCTCGGCATTCATCACACCAAAGCGATCGCCCCAGGCATGCCAGCGAGCTTCCCATTCGGCATAAATCACGGTGCGGTAGCCAAGACGTTTGGCAATCACAATTGGAAAGAACTGATCACCACCCAGGAACAAGACAACGCCGCGCGATCGCCAGTCCCAATTGGCGTGAGTTTTGCCAAACAGAAGAAAGGGGAAAAAGTGCTCGGCTCCCTGTACTCGATCCACTTCGGGAAAGCGTTGGGCGATCGCCACTTCCTGACCGCTGGCATTGGCACAGGGAGACAAAATAATGGAAATGCGTAACAGGGCGCGATCGATCGTCAATTGTCGCCGCAATTTTTTGACCACAGGCTGTACCCAGGTAGACAACTCCCCTGGCCCATTAGACAAAATCAAAATATCAACGGGGTAATTCACGCACCCAAATTCCTCCCCTGACTTGAGTACAATACAAGCACCTCACCCATCATCTCAAAACCCAGATCCCCATCAGGATTAATCATGTATGGCTCTTTCATCCAGTCGAATTGTGCTACGTGCGGCTCAACGTGAAGATAGTGAAATCATTTTCACCTTGATTCAAGCCTTAGCCGATTACGAAAAGTTGTCCCATGCAGTAACAGGTACGCTAGACGAATTACGGGATCATCTGTTTGGTGCTCGTGCTTATGCCGAGGTGATTCTGGCAGAAGTAGACGGTCAGGTTGTGGGCTTGGCGCTGTTTTTCTATAACTACTCCACCTTTCTGACGAAGCCAGGGATTTACCTGGAAGATTTGTTTGTTTTACCGGCATACCGTCGTCAGGGAATTGGCAAAGCCCTCCTGAGTTATTTAGCAGAACGGGCGGCGCAGGAAGGCTGCGGACGTTTGGAATGGAGCGTGCTGGATTGGAATGCATCCGCGATCGCCTTTTACCAGCGCATGGGAGCCGAAATTTTACCCGACTGGCGGATCTGCCGGGTGACAGGAACAGCTCTGGAACGGTGGGCAATTGTGACAGACAGCAGTAATGAAGGTGTGGATGAAATTTAGACCGTTGAGTTTGAGTAGACACTGAAGAGTGAATAGTGGATATTGAGTGAAGCACCAAGCATGTATCTATGAACAAAATTCAGAAACCCATCAACGCGACGATTAACTCTTTGACAACAGGGCCAACCCTGCGACCGTGGGATGTGGAACCAGAGGTCGTGGAGTTGCAGGAATTATTGCGGGCACATGGCTTTCGGTTGAGTGTAACAGGAGAGTTTGATAGTCGCACAGAGGATGCGGTGATGATCTTCCAACGACGGCAGGGGATGCGAGTGGATGCGATCGTTGGGCCAAAAACCTGGGCCGCTTTGAAAATGAATGTGAAACCCGGTACTCGCATTCTGCGCAAAGGGCTAACTGGTGCGGACGTATACGAACTACAAGGCTTGCTGCAAGTCAATGGTTATCCGGTGCGACGGGATGGCTTTTTTGGCAACGAAACCAAACAAGCTGTGCTTAATTTTCAACAACGGCACAAGTTAAGGGAAAACGGAGAGGTCGATCAAGTGACTTGGGGAGTTTTACAAAATGGGCCAGGCAGTCGCTAAGCGCCCAAAGTTAGGGAAGCCGGAAGTTGCGATCGCACCCATTGTCGACAGGTTTTCATGATGGTGCTACGGCCTGCTGCTGACTAAGAAACATCATGAAGCAGAATTCCTTGGCCCTCCGCCTTCTGACTTTCATTATCGGTCAGTGTGGCCATAAATTAATGTGACAGGCTTCTCTACTGTCAAAACCTGCCACATGACCAGGAATCGTTCCTGCATAAACACTTTCGTCGTCAGAAGCCTCTGAAATCAGAGATAGACGCTCCCCTGGTAGAGGCTTCATGCCAAACATTCGCAGGGCGACGGCGTGAGGATGATCTCCGCCAATCAGCACCAGATTCTACACTACTTGCCAACAACCTTGTCTTTGAATTGTTTTCCAGCACTAAAAGCCGGAACCTTGGTCGCTGGGATTTTGATGGGTTCACCAGTAGAAGGATTGCGGCCTTCTCTAGCCTGACGTTGCCGTGCTTCAAAGGTACCAAAGCCCACCAGCGTTACCTTATCTCCACTAGCAACGGTGTCTAGAATTACTTCCAGCATCGCTGTCAAGATTGAGTCTGCATCTTTTTTAGTAACGTTTGCTTTCTCAGCTATTTTGTCAACCAGTTCGCCTTTGTTCATAACCGAAAATCCTTAGAACAGTTGCTGTGATTATACTTGAGGCTTTTGAAAGTGCAACAGTTTTCAAGGTTTTTGGCTCTAATTTAGGAATAATTAAAGATATGGAGCGATCGCCTAAATCTCTAAAAGCCTTATGTCACAGACATTCCAGCAAATCAGCAGGGAACTGGTACCCCGTGATCTTCATTAAGAAATACTCAATAGTAGTCTGAATCTATTCGTCAAGAAACCGGATTTCTGGCCAGAAACCCGGTTTCTCAGGTTATTCCGGTAAATGCACGATCGCCGGAGCCTGTATAAACTCCGCACTAAACGGTTGGAGTGACACCGCTTTTGCCGGAGCTTTAGCCGCCAGACTGGGCACACTTGCTCGCAACTGCTCGGTCAGTTGAATCGTTTTGGCATCGTAGATCTGGGTCAGGAGTTTGGGATAGAAGCCAATGCCAATAATGGGCACCAACAGGGCGCTGATGATGAACACTTCACGCGGTTCGGCATCCACCAACACTTCATGGGAGGTGAGTTCCTTATTCTCCGGCCCATAGAAGATTTCTCGCAGGTTGGAGAGCAGGTAAATGGGAGTCAGGATCACGCCCACTGCCGCCAGCAGCACCACAATCACCCGGAAAGGAAGACTGTAAGCATCGCTGGTCGCAAAGCCAACGAACACCATCAGTTCCGCAACAAATCCACTCATGCCCGGTAGAGCCAGGGAAGCCAGGGAACAGACTGTCCACATGGCGAAAATTTTCTTCATCTTCTGCCCTACGCCACCCATTTCATCCAGCATCAGGGTATGGGTGCGATCGTACGTCGCGCCCACCAGGAAGAAGAGGCTGGCCCCAATCAGGCCGTGAGACACCATTTGCAGCAACGCCCCGCTTAAACCCAGATCAGTGAAGGAGGCAATCCCAATCGTGACAAAGCCCATGTGGGAAATGGAGGAGTAAGCAATTTTCCGCTTCAGGTTCCGTTGAGCAAAGGAGGTGAGCGCCGCATAAATAATGTTGACTACCCCTAGAATCACCAGGGCAGGCGCAAAGTAAGCATGAGCATCGGGCAACATGCCAGCATTCATACGAATCAGGGCATAGCCACCCATCTTCAGCAGAATTCCCGCCAGCAACATATGAACAGGAGCGGTGGCTTCCCCGTGAGCATCCGGTAGCCAGGTGTGGAGCGGAATAATCGGGAGTTTAACGGCGTAGGCAAGCAGCAACGCGGCATAAATCCACAGTTGGAAATTGAGAGCCATATCTTTGGCAGCCAGCGATCGCATATCAAACGTGACCGTATCGCCGTAAAAAGCCATTGCCAACCCTGCCACCAGGATGAACAGTGAACTGCCTGCGGTGTAGAGAATAAATTTAGTAGCGGCGTACTGCCGTTTCTTCCCACCCCAGATCGCCAGGAGCAGGTAAACCGGAATCAATTCCAATTCCCAGGCCAGGAAGAAGACAATCATGTCCTGAACGGCAAACACCGCAATCTGGCCCCCATACATCGCCAGCATCAGGAAATAAAACAGCCGCGGTTTGAGGGTCACGGGCCAAGCGGCCAGAATTGCCAGGGTGGTAATAAATCCCGTCAGGATGACCAGCGGCATCGATAGCCCATCCACGCCAACAGACCATCGCAAATCCAACTGCGCAATCCAGGAATAGCTTTCTACCAGTTGTAGATCTGGACTGGAGAAATCGTAATAGTTGTAAAAGGCGTAAACAATGACAGCAAAATCGATCAACCCAACGATCAGCGCAAACCAGCGAACGGTTCTGCCATCCTTATCGGGTAGAAAGGGAATGAAGAGAGAGGCCACGATCGGAAACAGGATGATGAACGTCAGCCAGGGAAAGTTAGCAGTCAACATTTGAGTTCTTGCAATTTATGAATTCGTTCTGAGACAGATTTACTAAGCCAAGTCCAGCTAGCAAACTGGCACTTCCTTGCAGAAAGAAAATAGTTCTGAACTTGGACAGGATTTAAAGGGTTAGGAAAGGGGTAAGAGGTATGAGAAGGGGCGCAGCATTTGGTGATCAAGCTGTAATCAACAGTGAGTAACCCCAAATACTCCGCCCCCAGTATGCTGGACAAAATTGGAATGGTACCAGGAGTATGAACTAAATAACGCTGAACTTTGTATGGGCGGGTCTAGCAAACCAGACTGTCTGATGCAACCACCTGGCGGCAAAATCCACCCCTCCCGTGATTTAATCCCAGATTAGGACATTACGCCAGAGAAGATCACTAGGCCCAAGACGGCTGCAAACACAATCAAGGCATAGAATTGAGCGCGGCCATTTTCAAGGTATTTCAGACCTTCCCCTGTGAGCAGAGTAATCAACCCGGTCAGGTTCACCACTCCATCCACAACCTTATAGTCCACTTCCAGTACCTGGCGAGCCAAGCGGCGGCTTCCCTGGACAAATACAACGTTGTAAACATCATCGAAGTACCACTTGTTCTTGGACAGTTGATACAGAACTGGGATTTTTTCCGCGATCGCCGCTGGGTCAATCTTGTGCCGCAGATACATCAGCGAAGCCAGAGTAATTCCGATCAGGCTGATGCCCACCGAATTGCCAGCCATTACCAGGAACTCATTCAGTTCCTCGGCAGGTAGGTTGTGGAATCCAGGTTGCAATGCCTCAACCACTTCTCCAGGAGGATGAATAAAGGCTTCAAAATAATTGTGGAAGGGTGTACCTGCCAGACCAATCAGCATCGAAGGAATGGCCAGAAGAATCAGCGGTAGTGTCATGGACAGTGCAGATTCATGGGGAGTGCTGCTGTGACCATGCGATCCGTGAGTATCGTGAGCGTCGTGGTTGTCTGCGATCGGATCCACTAGCAATTCCTGGGGATTCATCGCACCTGGGCCGAAAGCAAGACCAGCCGCCTGCAGTTGTTCCGCCTTGATCTGGTTCGCAATACCCACATCCTTGCCCCGGAATTGTCCTTCAAAGGTGGTGAAATACATCCGAAACATATAGAAGGCAGTGATTCCAGCCGTTACCCAGCCAATCAACCAGAGGGTGGGATTGGCTGCAAAGGTTAATCCTAAGATTTCATCCTTTGACCAGAATCCGGCAAAGGGTGGAATTCCAGAAATCGCCAACACGCCAATGAAAAAGGTTACGGCTGTAATCGGCATATACTTCCGCAGACCACCCATCATCCGCATATCCTGCGCGTAAGCCGGATCATGACCGACGACCCCTTCCATGCCATGAATAACTGAACCGGACCCCAGGAATAACATGGCTTTAAAGTAGGCATGAGTCATCAGGTGGAACATTCCGGCACTGTAGCCGCCTACCCCCATAGCCATCACCATGTACCCCAACTGGGACATCGTGGAGTAAGCCAACCCCTTCTTAATATCGTTTTGGGTAATGGCTATGGTGGCTCCCACAAAAGCGGTGCAAGCTCCCGTCCAGGCAATCACATTCATAGCCGTCGGGATTTCTTCAAACACCGGGAACATCCGGGCAATCAAAAATACTCCGGCTGCCACCATCGTTGCCGCATGGATCAGGGCGGAAATGGGAGTAGGGCCTTCCATTGCGTCTGGCAACCAGACATGCAGGGGAAGTTGAGCAGATTTGGCGACTGGTCCCAGGAATACCAACACCGCAAACAAAGCGGCGATTGCGCCACTTAAAGCACCGGATTCGACGAGTTGCTGCAGCCGTTCTCCGATCGTGCCGAAGTCAAAACTGTGGGTTGCCCAGTAAAGACCTAAGATGCCCAGTAACAGACCAAAGTCGCCTACCCGGTTGGTGACAAACGCTTTCTGAGCTGCATCAGCGGCAGCTTTTCGGTCATACCAGAACCCGATCAGCAGGTAGGAACACATTCCCACCAGTTCCCAGAAAATATAGACCTGTACAAGATTGGGGCTAATCACCAGTCCCAACATAGAGGAACTAAACAGGCTCAGGTAGGCATAAAAGCGAACGTAGCCAGGATCATGCGCCATGTAGCCGTCGGTGTAGATCATGACCAGAAACGCTACGGTGGTCACAATCACCAGCATCAGAGCAGACAGGTTATCGATGACATACCCCATACTGAGGTGGAAATCTCCTGCCGCTGCCCACTCAATCATCTGAGTGTAAGGGGCATGTCCCTGGAACTGATTCCAGAAGATGGCAAAGGAGAGCACCATCGCAAATCCCATCACTGAAACGACGAAAATAGCTGATAGTCGTCGCAGGCTGTTCGTCAGCTTACTGAAAGAGATCAAACCCACGCCAATCAGTGCAGCCGCCAATAGGGGCAGTACAGGGATTAGCCAGGCGTATTGATATAACATTTCCATTGATTATGGCCGCGTAAAAGTTCTTCACGGAATTGGAAAAACCGCTTACATTGTGACACAAGCTTGCCAGGAAACTGTCAAGAGTGACCACAAGATTTCAGCTTCCAGGAACAGTTTTCCAAGAATGCGATCGCAAAGATACATTTCTAGATCGAACAAAACTCATCCGAGAAGGATTTTAAGATTTATTTCGTGTTTTACCAGGAAAGCGTCAAAGCTGTCCCGCCCCTGCGGAAGGTATTAAGGATCGTCAGGGTAGCTGGTCTACTTAGTAGAACTGGAGGCCCATAGAAAACTGGGAACCCATTTTGCCAGTTCTCCCCAAAGCACTTCTCGCTTGTGCATGCCTTCCATCCGGTGCAACAGTTCTCCTTTTTCAAAGAAAAGGAGGGTGGGTAGGGTAGTAATTCGGTAATGGCTGGTTAATTTGATATTTTCGTCGGCATTAATTCGAATCAGTTTCAGAGG
>NZ_JBRAGO010000008.1:0-63995 GCF_052746595.1 Leptodesmis sp. | reverse complement strand
CGATCTTGGGAAGCCCGCACCGTATGCGTAGCATTGGTGTCGGGAGGATGTCACACCTTGTTCAAATCTACCAATCGTCCTGGTGTTGTTTGTCGGGTTCCTGCTGATCCTGATCGGTTTGATTGGGAAGGGGAGCAGACTCAAAAGCGGGACAGAACCCTTCTGGCGTAACTTTGAACTCATAGAGGGGAGAAGCGGGATTCCGGCAACGCTGTCCCCGATAGTGGAAGCAGTTACCACAGCAATTGCGCAAAGGCGAGTTGGCATCCATCCAGTCCAGCAGGCGATCGCCCTCCTGGCGCAACAGATCCCGCTGAGGCACGCCTCGCAGCACTAACTCTTCCCCCTGCCAGTGGATTTCTACGACACCTGTATCAGCCAAAATACGCCAGCGGGGATCCGTCGTGACTATTGGCGGCAACGTGATATAGACAGCATCTTCCACTTCTGTGATTTCGCCTTCATAGCTGGTCTCTGGAGCCGCTGGTTGCAAGAAAGTTTTTCCGATCGGCAGTTCAACCCGACTGCCATTGTTTGGGGAATGGAGATGGTAGCGATTGCGCAGTTCTTCTAACCCCGTCAGATCTGCCAGATAGGCAGATGGCCCGTGGATGAATACCACATGCTGAGGCCGCAGATTATGAATCAGTTGCATGGTTCCTGGCCCATCACAATGCTGTGCTAGGAGGTAGGTATTGATTGTGGGAAGAGTCGGATGATTCTCAGTAATTTCCCGACGTAGCTCACTGGTAGATAAATAGGGTTCTTGAGGCAACAAAATCAGCCAGCGATCGGGATGGGCCTGGTAGTACTGCCGCAGATCGGTCGCTTCATCCGTGATCACAATACAGGGAGGCTGACCTAACTGGGAACGTTGCTCTAGGGGGAGGCGGCGTACTCGTGGTCGTACTCGTTCATCCCAGAAGAGCGCCTGATGGCTGGCAAAGTTCTGTACGGCAGTCGGCAAATGGGGCAGGATGTCCAGATAGGCATCACAGCCTGCGGCGGCCTGACCATCTACCCAAATGTCAATATTTTGCCCCGTAAAATAGTGATGACTACGGAGCAAGAAGAGGAGTTCTTGTGCTAGTCCTAGTGGTGTGGCTGGCAAAAGTACTGATTGATGCGCTGCGATCGCTTGCTTAATCCGTTCTGCCAGGTTGTTTTCCTGCTGGCGGCGATGAGGATGCCGGGAGGTGCCATAACTCCCCTCTACAATCAGGACATCGGGTTGTAATCCGCGCAGTTCTTCCAGAGGAAACCCTTCCACCATGCGCGTACTGGAAAGAAAAAAATCTCCGGTATAAAAGATTTTGTAGGAGCGGGAAGACTCGTCAGCAACGGTAGGGGCGTAGGTAATCAGAATTGCGGCGGCTCCCGGTAAATGGCCTGCTGGATACAGTTGAACGGTAAGGCCATCAAAAAACTCAATGGGCGATCGCCAGGGCAATGCCTGACAAAATGGAGTTGGTTTCTTTTTGGTAGTATCCGTAAGCCAATTAAACGAGAGTAGCTGGGTGGTTACTTCGCTGGCATAAATAGGCAATTTGGGATAAGCCTGATGCAACTTCAAAAGCCCTCTAGCATGGTCTGCATGGGCATGACTACACAGTACCAGATCGGCTGGAGGGTTCTTTTTTTTCGTTAATAGAGGGGAGATGTCTGCCAGCCCACAGTCTAACAGCACCCGATAAGGCCCAGCCCGCAACAGTAAGCAGATTCCTTCATCGGCGTGGCCTACTCCATAGGTTAGGCACTCCAACTCAATCACGTTTATTGCAACTCTCCGTAGTAGCGATCGCTCCTAGTGCTTCCCTACCTTCTATCGGTCTAAAAACGATGCATTAGTGTAGTCTCTCTCGCACAAAGAGAGCCTTTGAGGATGCTGCAAGCATCTGAATGAATAAAATTTCAAAAGCTAAAAAGGTGTTTACCTGCACTCAGGATGGGTTTCAAGCAAATCTCTGACAGGCTTTCTAATGAGCCGACCCATTCCCATGGTAGTTATCTGAATCGTAGAACCCATTGCGGGTGCCGAAGAAAAGGCAGGCTACCGCAAAAATACCTGTTAATACAACCAGTACTAATTTCACATCCATATTTTAATAGTCCTTTGTGGAATGTTTAATGAACGGCCAGACAGGGCAGGCTCTTGAAGAAACTTGTCCGTTATTGTATGGCATTGTAAACCACTTCTGTGGTCATCCTAGCAATTCAAGGATTTTTAAAATAAGGTTAGACAGTAGAGAATGGCAGTCAGCACAAAAAGACCCATATCTAGTTGGCAGGAGTTGTGAGGCTTGGTTGGGAACTTGCGGGAGCAGACTGAACTGGCTGACTGTTGCGCAACCGTTCTGCCTGTTGCTTACGAAATTGCTCAGTTGCTGCGTCCAGATTATCTTTTTGTTCAGCGGTGTATTCATCCATACTGCGGGGACTACCAATGATCGCATTCTGAATGATGTTCATCATAGTGCTAGACTGGCCGTTGCCCCGACCATTTAAGAAGTCTGCACTATCCTTAGTTTGCAGATCTTCTAGCGGTTTTGGCGCTCCTATTTGGGCAGAGGCTGGCTCTAAAACGGTAGACATCAATACTCCCGCCGTCAGAAGACCGACAGCCAAGTGCAGAGAATACTGGATGGGCGACAGTAGATTTGTACCAGTCATAACGCTTTAACTCCTCTAGCCAAAGTCCATGTAAAAATCTTTCTTCAATTTAGCTCGTCATTTTACCTGCAGCTGGCTGGGAAAGTGGGAATTGGAGATTGTGGGTTGAGCAGGAAGTTAGAGAATGATTGAGCAACTGCTGGCACTCGATGACGGAAGCTCGTTTTTCCATTGCGGCTACCAGTTGCTCGTAGGTGGCCCAGTGTTCTTGCAGCAGGGTTTTGGCACGCAGGGCAGCCCAGCATTCCTTTTGCCGGCACTCAGTGGGGGACAATTTCAGGTGGTTTAAGAGCGATCGCACTTTCTGCACGTCATCTGCCCCCCCCTGAATAGCACCGTATACTAGCTGCTCTGCTGCGGCTCCGGCCATCCAAACCGTACAGTAGCGATCGACGATCGGGGAAGGGTTCTTACTTTGCTGTAACTCGCCTTTTAGCCCTTGAGCATCAACCTGCAGGCCTCCCTGCCCCAACTGTCCCTGGCGGAAGGCTTCCCAGGCACTGAGCGTATACCCTGTAACTGGAAGACCCAGATGATGAGCTACCAGAAAGTGTCCTGCCTCATGTCGCACGATGCGGGAGCGATACTCTGGAGAAAAGCGAGCAATCCAATCCAGGAGCAGTGTCCCCCCCTTGCCTTGCCAATTTAAGGTATCCAGAGTTGCTACTCCCAAAACGGTTACGGTTGCGATTGCAGGTACAGCAGGAGACAGATTGAGCAGTGGCCCCAACAGCACGCTCATCGTCATCATGAACACGGAAATTGCTACCAGATTTAAGGATAATTGCCCCATAGGAAATTGAGGAATCGCAAAGAATTGTTTACTATTCTTAACCATTTGCTCATTTCTATCTACCCTTGCGGTTGCCCTTTTACCATCTCCAATTCCCGCTTCCCTAACTACTTAGCCTGCCGTGCTTTGTAGAACGTTTCCAGACTGTCGCGATCGCCTACATAGCGCCAGTGCCAGGGTTCATAGCTGACTCCCTGGTTATTATTTTTGGGAAAAGACAGCTCAAAGCTATAAAAAGCGGCATTTGCCTGCAACCACTTATAGGCGGGTGTATTTTCAAAGGTGAGACTCAGGTTGGCAGCAGGCACAGAGCCATCTCCCAGATCCAGGGCATAGCCCGTATGGTGCTCACTGTAACCTGGAGGCGCACTTACCTTAGCCCGTTCGGTGGCAACCTGACCCCGTTCGGCCTTCTTGCCAAAGAACAGGTAATCCTGATCGGTCAGAGAACGAAAGCCGGAAATGGGCACCAGAGTGATTCCATCTTTTTGAGCGGCGGCTTCCATTTCCCGATACGCCTGAGCCGCAGACTTACGCAATTTAATACTGCCGTCGGGGACGATCGCAGCCAGTTCAGACAGTGGGGCTTCCTTGTAACGGAAATGGCCCAGTATGGTGTCAGCCGCAGCTGGAGAAGTTTTGGGAGTGGGTGAATTGGTGACCTGTGGGGTAGAGCCAGTAGGATTAGCTACAGCAACGGCTGTAGAAGGCTGCGATCGTTGAAGTTGTAAGGCAACCAGTACACCTGCCCCCAGAGCTATAACCCCTAAAGCCGTTAGTCCACCAATCAGGGTGATCGGTTTGACTTTTGGCTTTGGGACAGCAGGGGGGGTTTCCCGCAAGGCGACAGGAATATCGTCGGCAATGCGCGGATTCGAAGTCACTAAATTGTTCGGTGCGCTAACCTTATCCAAGCGTTCACTCCTGCTCCCATGAGCACCAGGTTTTGTCGAGCAAGATCTTAGCACTCTCCCTCGAGAGTGAACTGAAATTTATGGCTAACTCACTACGCTCAAATCGTTTTGCTGCTTGCGTTCTATGCCGTTGAGTAAATTGTTTGCCATCTATCTGCCGTTAATTGGATGGACTGGACTGGGATGGCTACTGGGACGGTGGTTGCCCAAATCAGCCCCCGCTTACGTTGGCAGGTTTCTGTTTTGGCTAGGTGTGCCGATCGGCATTGTGGCCTTTTTGCGTCACACGTGCCTGTCTGCAACACTCTGGCTGGCTCCGGTTAGTGCCTGGGCCGCCATCTTGTTAGGGCTGGGTGCAGCCTACTTGTGGTTAAGATGGAGGCGATCGCAGTGGGCCAGAACTACCCAGACCAGTTTTTTACTGACCTCCATGATCGGCAACACGGGCTACATTGGCTTTCCTGTTTCGCTGACCTTAGTAGGGCCACAGTACTTTGCCTGGGCTTTGTTCTACGATCTGCTGGGATCCATGATGGGGGCCTATGGCCTGGGGGTAACTCTGGCGGCTCGTGCAGGTAGCAGCGCTGATAACCTCTGGCAACCCTTTCGGTCTCTGCTGATCAATCCGACGCTATGGAGTTTTGGCTTTGGGTTACTGTCTCGTGATGTTCCCCTTCCCCCAGTAGCTGAGGCCGTCTTGCAGCATCTGGCCTGGGGAATTGTCTCTCTTTCTCTGATCTTGATTGGTATGCGCCTGAGTCAGGTTTCTTCCTGGCAAAATTTGCAGCCTGTCTCGATCAGCCTCAGTATTAAGATGCTGCTGGTGCCTCTCATCTTAGGAACTGGCCTCTGGCTGCTAGGAATTACCGGCGCAGTGCATCAAGCCCTAGTCTTACAAATGGCCATGCCACCTGCTTTTGCTACCCTGGTAATCTCTGAAGCCTATGACTTAGATCGGGAACTGGCCGTGACTGCGATCGCCACTGGCTCGCTCACCCTCCTGCTCACCCTTCCCCTCTGGCTGTGGCTCTTTCCCAGTTAACTCGTGGAGTGGTGCGTTAGGCTACTGCTAACAGCACCCTACCCTCTCCTAGCTCTCAACTCTTAACTCTCAACTCTTGATACCTCACCCTACCCAGCCGACATCGTCATCCTTGGAGGGAACGGAGGGCAGTGGTTTAGAGATGGGGGCATCTCGTCGGGTAGGTTTCCGAGTTTCATGACTGGCACTGGGAGGGATGGCCGATCGCAAGTCAACAGCAGGCTCTGGCAGCCGCTTACCAGGTGCCATATCTAAATTTTTTGCAGAACGAGGATTACCAGCCGCGCTGCGTTGATGCAGGGCTTCTTGTTCTGGCAAAATCACTTTTTGCATTAAGTACTCGATCGTTTGCTGTTTCACCCAACCCCGCGCCGCCAGGATTTCACCAAATCGCATTCCCGTAATTTTTTGATCATTCAGTGCCACATCCACCTGGGCAGGGGTAAGCAGTCCTGCCTCGACCAAATATCCACCCAATCGCTTACCACGGGGTGAGGCATGGGCATCACGAGAGCTAGGGAGCGAATTTTTATCCATCATAGAAAAATTTCAAGAGGAGGACAGAACAGTAAGCTGCATCCAGATCCGGACCCTTTCAGTATACCAACAGGCTCTTGAGGGGTTCGTTATCCTCTCGTAGGAGAAGCAAGACTCAGGAGTTGGCAACTTGAGCCTCATGGGAGGCAACTAATTCTGCAGGAGTCATCTGCTCGTAAAGTTCAAAGGGTTGGTGAATCCAGGGATTATCGGGCAGATAATCCACGTAGTAATCCGGTTCAATGACCGAGCAATCTTTATACCAGAGAACAGCCGTACGAATCTCCTCAATATAAAAGCCATACTTGCGATCGAGCCAGATCAGTGTCTTTTTCAAAGTAAGGCCTGAATCCACCAAGTCATCCACCAGCAAGACGTGACTACCTAAATTAGCAGTTGTTTTGGTGAGATCCTGACTAAAGGTTAAGGAACCCCGCACTTGGTTATTGGCTCCACTGTAAGACGAGGTCGCCAGGATAGCTAGCGGTATGTCATAGATTCTAGACAATAGATCGCCGACCCTTAACCCCCCTTTAGCCAAACAAATAATTTGGTTAAACGGCCAGTTGGACTGGTAGATTTTGACCGCAAGCTGTTCAATTTTGTGATGATAGTCGGCCCAGGAAACGTACAAATCTGACATAACTGGTGCAATAACAGAGGGTTTAGTGGATACTGGCCAAATCTTTGGCACAAAACAAGGTGGTGTAACCACTCAAAGATGAGGAAAATAATACAACCGTCTTCTAGAATCCCGCCATGAAACTTGAGGTAAGGGCGTAGCCTTTGGCAAACGATCCCTCAACCACACCGAAAAATTGCTATCCGAATGCTATGCCTCTGCAGGTTTATGGTCTGACCAGAGGCTTTTCAAACAACTGCTGAGAACCCCAAACCCTTAACTCTCAACCTTTAACTTTTAACTCTTACCATGCAGAATTCCACCCCTGAACCATCGCCTTTTTCGGAAAAGTTGACTTTTAGTACCAAATTAGCCTATGGCGCAGGGGATTTGGGACCAGCCATTACCGCAAACATTCTGGCCGTCTTTTTGTTGATCTTTCTAACTAACGTAGCTGGGTTAAATGCTGCGCTGGCTGGCAGTGTTCTGATGATTGGTAAAGTTTGGGATGCGATCAATGATCCTATTGTAGGGATATTGAGCGATCGCAGCCGCAGCCGTTGGGGCAGACGCTTACCCTGGATGTTTTGGGGAGCGATTCCATTTGGCGTGTTCTTCTTTCTGGAATGGATTGTGCCCAGCTTCGGATCTGATCCAACAACCAATCAGTGGGGATTGTTCTGGTATTACGTCATCATTGCCATCTTATTTAATAACTTCTATACCATCGTCAATCTTCCCTATACTGCCCTCACCGCCGAAATTACCCTGGATTACGACGAGCGCACCAGTTTGAATAGCTTCCGGTTTGCCTTTTCCATTGGCGGTAGCATTCTATCCCTGGTGGTGGCCCTGGGGGTGTTTGCCATCTTTAAGAATAGTCCCACGCAGCAGTATCTGGCTCTGGCAGGAGCGTGTGCCATTCTCTCAGTATTGCCTCTGTACTGGTGTGTTTTTGGCATTCGCAAGCGCGTACTGGCGATCGAGCGTCACCGCCAGGATACGACCGTCATTGAACAACCAATTCCCTTACCAGAACAACTTCGAATTGCCTTTAGTAATCGCCCCTACCTGTTCGTCATTGGCATCTACCTGTACTCCTGGCTGGCGGTTCAGAACACGGTGGCAATCATCCCCTATTTTGTCAAAAGCTGGATGGGCCTTACCGAACGGGATTTTACTCAGGTTGTGATCGCGGTTCAGGTGACGGCCCTGGTTATGTTGTTTGTGTGGACTCGACTGTCTCAACGAATTGGCAAAAAAGCGGTTTACTTCATGGGCATGACCTTGTGGATCATTGCCCAAATCGGGCTGTTCTTTCTGCAACCGCATCAGGTGGGCTTCATGTATTTTCTAGCTATTCTGGCTGGATTTGGTGTGTCTACGGCCTATCTCATTCCCTGGTCGATGATTCCCGATGTAATTGAACTGGACGAGTTAAACACGGGTCAGCGCCGCGAAGGAGTCTTTTACAGTTTCATGGTCGTGTTGCAAAAAGTGGGATTGGCATTCGGGCTATTTCTGGTTGGCCAAATTCTCAATGCATCTGGCTTTATTGCGACTGCCGCCGGACAACCCGAACCGACTCAGCCGGAATCTGCCCTAACGGCCATTCGCTGGATGATTGGCCCCCTTCCTGCCCTAGTTCTGATCATTGGATTATTACTAGCCTACCTGTACCCCATTACGAAGGAAGCTCATGCAGAAATTTTGCTGAAACTGCAGGAGAGGAAGAGAAGAGGGATCAGAGATCGGGGATCAGGGATTGGAGAAGAGGAGGGATGGGAAGTCCAGGGAGAGGAGGAAGGGTAGAATTACAGCGTTTTTTAGCTGATTTTCTCTAACTCGATCGTCATAAACATCCCCAGGTATCGATTGAAGGGGGTAAGGAGATGCTCCAGTCCATATAACCAGCCATAACACCAGGAAGGTAGCAGTTGTCTAAACGACAGTCCTCCGCTGAGCAGATATCTGAACGGCGTGTGACTTTGAATGTCTCGTATGGCTAACTCTGGAAATTCTCGTTGAAATTGCTGACGATCGCGATCGAAAATAATCCAGGGAATCGCCATGTTTGCCCCTGACAAGGGACCTCCTTCCTCAAATCCCCATCCTTGAGAAGGATCAAAAGGTTCATGGTGAAAATTTTGATAAATCCAGCGTGACCACAGGGTATTTGCTGGTTCAATCATGACAATTTTTCCACCTGTTACCAGGCAACGTTGCATCTCCTTGAAAAAGCACCGTGAGTCTTTGATGTGATGCAGAACATCAATCATGATAAATGCACTCACACTGTTGGCGGGCAGGGGTATTTCTAGTGCTGAAAAAACTCGATCTACCCCTGGATAGGGCAGGACATCAGAAGTTACAACGAATGGGGCATATTGTTTGATAAAACTGGCTCCGCTCCCCAATTCAATCACTTCACCGCCTGCAGGAACAGTTTCAATGCGGCGCAGAATATCTCGATAGAACGATCGATAAGTCTTCGTCAGGAAAGGTTTGGTCTGGATAATTTTCCTGATTTTGTGAATATTATCTGGACTATCTAGATCCTGCATCTGCAAGCTGTCTGGCAGCTTTAGCACATTCAGCAAGTTTGACTGCTTCATATTCAGTATGGGCTGTAAGCCTGGTCTTAGAGACTGTTTGTAAACCAATGTTTGGATTCCCCTAAATCCCCCTTAAAAAGGGAGACTTCAGGCATCCTGGTTCGCTTCTCTCCTTTTTAAGGAGAGTTAGGGAGGAGCCAATCCCAGAGCATATTTCCTGTATCTTAATATTCATTTACAAACAGTTTCTTACCTAAGAATATATTAGCTAAAGCGGACTTTCTTGGCGGCGTACATACACATTTTTAGAAGAACCATGCCTTCCTTGTAGTGGCTGATATTGGATGATCCATAGAATCTAGGAAAATAACGCACTGGGATGTCTTTAATCTTCAAGCCAAGTTTGGCTGCCCCAAATAACAAGTCAAAATCGCCAAAAGGATCAAAATCGCCAAAGTAAGAACGATTTTCAGCGATCTTTAGATAATTTTTGCGAGAAACTGCTTTGGTGCCACACAATGAATCTTTGATTTTTGTATTTAGCAAATAGGATAATAACCAGGCAAAGAAACGATTAGCCATGCGATTCAGCCACGGCATGGCGGTCGATCGCACCGGATAAACCATACGGCAACCATTTGCCATTTCGCATTGTCCCGAGGCGATCGCTTCAAAGAAATAAGGCAAATCCTCTGGACGAACCGTCAGGTCAGCATCCAGGATGATCAGAACATCGCCGATCGCCCGTTCAAATCCTGTGCGTACTGCATCCCCCTTGCCTTTTCCGGGTTGCTGACAGATTTTAATATCCCATTGATGTTTGTACTTGGCTTGAACTCGTTGTATTTCCTGCCAGGAGTCATCGGAAGAATGACCCTCTACAAAAATCACTTCTGTATGCGATCCAAGACGGGGTAGCCGAGAAATACAACTTTCAATATTGCCTGCTTCGTTACGCACAGGAACAATCACGGAACAAGTAGTTTTCTGCAGGTTCTCTGGGTGTCGATCCACTAGCCGAGGCCGAGCAATCACATATTCAGTCAGGCACAATTCGTTAATGATGGGTAAGGGGGCCACAGTTTTATTAATAACATTGGCCACCAATGGCAACCGTTTTGGGAAGAGCAGACGTTTGCCACGAGAAACAATCTCAAACCCTGCCAGATCTAAAAGATTCTCAATATCTTCTAAATTGAGCCAGTTGAGGGGAGGTGACGGAATGCGTTGCCCTATGCGGGTGGCAAAGTTGAGAATTGGTTCCCATGCCGGATTGTGAAAGGTGAGAATTACACGAGTCTGGGCATGACAAATGTTGTGAATCTGTTGCAAGGATCCTTGAATATTATTCAGGGTACTTACTGTATTGGCGAGCAACACATAGTCAAACACTTCTGTAGTGTGAAAGTGTTCGATATTAGCAACCTGAAAGTTTAACTGAGGAAATCTAGCTTTTGCTCGTTCAACAGCCTGCTCATTGATATCTATACCCAACCCATAACCTGGCTTGACAGCATTTAGCAGATAACCTGTCCCTGAACCCACTTCTAGAACTTTCGCACCTGGTTGTACCCAATATTGATAGAACTTCTCGAGATCCTGGTAGTAATAAAGGTTGCGGTTCCGCCAAAACTCTAAATTCTCGGAACGCTGTTTAGAACGAAGGGATAGTAGTCTTACAGAAGTGTCTTGCATTTTTAAGGATTAGGTGGTTCAACTAGAATTCGCGAAACAGCACTATATCGAGGACTCAGCGGTTTACTTTTTATCTCACGTAGAAATGTACGACTGGTGAATATTTCTAGCAGCTTGTCTAATGGGTCAGGCTTCATTAAACCCCTTTTCTGCCACTCTGTAAATTGGTGCATTCTTCTCAGGTGACGGAACCAATGTGGGAGGTTTACGGTTCTCAGCCCAATCACTTTCCTATTTTCCACGTTATAATCGACTAACTGTAAACTTTTGTGACGGGTTTTTAAGGTGACTCAGCCTGACTTAAAGCAAATCTCGGTGCAACTAGACAGTGACAACGTTCGCGATCGCATGGTGGCACTGGCTTCTCTGCGCAATGTCTCTGCTGCGGAGGCGATGCCGCTGATTAAAAAAGTGTTGAATGATGAGAGTTTGCAAATTCGCTCAATGGCAGTCTTTGCTTTGGGGATTAAGCAAACAGAGGAAAGCTATCCCATTTTGTTAGATCTGCTGATTAACGAACCAGACTACGGAATTCGGGCAGATGCAGCAGGTGCTTTGGGGTATTTGGAAGATCCACGGGCCTTTGAGCCATTAGTCAGAGCCTTTTACGAAGATACGGATTGGCTGGTTCGCTTTAGTGCAGCGGTGGCGCTGGGGAACCTAAAAGATCCACGGGCTTACGATGTCTTGATTCAGGCCCTGAATAGTCCGGAGGTAGTGGTACAGCAGGCTGCGATCGCGGCTCTGGGAGAAATTAAGGCGATCGCGGCAGTTGATCATATTCTTCGCTTTGCTCAATCAGAGGATTGGTTGATCCGGCAACGACTTGCTGAAGCGTTGGGTAATCTTCCTACTCCGAAAAGTATTTCTGCTCTCAAGTATTTAGCTAAAGACAGTCATTCCCAGGTGGCAGAAGCGGCTCAACTGGCCTTGAAGCAGTTGGGGGAACAGTAAATCGTGAAAAGTTAAGAGTGAGTGAAAAGTTAAGAGTAAGGAATGAATAATAGTCGTCCTAGTTGACTGACAGAGCTTTCGATGTGTGGCCCCAACCACCCTCACCCCAGTCCCCTCCCCCAGGAAAGGAAACCAAACTTAGATCGGATCCCTTCTGCCTGCGCTTAAGATACAAGGGTTGGGGCTGGGGGTGCACGAGGTTTGACAGTCAACCAACTCCTACACTCATCTCATCCTCTCATTACCTCATCATCCCTTCTTAATCTGTCAACTCCTAGTTCTCAACTCTCAACTTTTCCCCCAGCCCTAGCTTAATTGGATAAATACCCCTCCCCGCTGAATGCCGGCCTGACTGCCATAACTGCTGAGGGTGAGGGATCGCAGATGCCTGAAGATAGGACTACCAGCTAATTCAATCACTTTTAGCAGGGGAAATTGACGTTCCAGGATGGGGCGACTGGCTAGCCAATCCAGATACAGATAGCCATTGTTGGGTTGATGCATGGGGGCGATCGCCTGCCGAAACTGCTTCTCATCTGCCAGGGAATGGTTGACAGCTTGTAATGCAGCCTCCATAGCCTGAACTGAGGTGGCAAAGATTTCATAGTTGTTGATTGAGGTATGCACACCTAGAACATCTGCCTGTACGGTGTTACTGCTGTTTTGCGCAGCAGTAGAAAGGCGAGTCCAGGCGGAAACTTGTTGCCCATCAAGTTGCAACAATCCCACGCTGTATCCTTTTTGCTTTGCCAGATCATCCAGGTGAGCGATCGCCTCCTGACTGGCTGAAGCATTCGATCGTTCAGCGACAAACACCCAATCTTTTTGGGCTAAAGCATCAACGAATTGAGAGGCTCTTCCCTGGCTGCGTTTCTTACCCTGGCTATCTGCTCGCTCAGTTTTACCAACATCGGCTACCAAGCCCAGGGCATATTCTCCTTTAACCCAGCTGAAAATGTCTTGAGGCACATTCACCTGCCAGCGGGTTTCCAGCGTTTGCAAAGGTTGATGAATCAGCAGGGATAGGCGATCGTATCCCTGCAAACTATCCGACAACTGATGCCATACCCGATTCAGATCCTGGCCTGATGCAGAAAAGAAACTGGTCGCAGGCAGATATTGCAGAGCACCCACGGGTTCAGAGAGAGGTGGTGTAGTGCTTGGCCCCTTACCGTCTGCGGTCAGCAGTGCCGCTTCAGCCATGAGTCCCAGACGCTCTAACCCCACCGCGATCGCCATGGTCTCATAGGTGCCATCAGGTATCGCGGCGGTTACCTGCTTTAAGGTATCCTGGCCAGCCAAGATTGCTGTGGCTGGGGTAATGGCTTCTGCTTCTAACCAGCGAGCCATGTGAGGCAGATTCACAATCGCCAGCCCAATACGTGGCCCGGTTAATGCCGCTAATGCTCTGGTATAGACTTTAGACTGACTGAGATTCAGATCTGGGGCCTGTACATTGGTAATCGCATCCCGCAGCACCTTGGGATGATTGGCAAATAACACAAACTGATTCCCAACTACGGCACTGGCTAAGGAACTGGCTTTGAGGGAAGAGGCCAGTCCAGCAGGGAAGTCTTCCTTTTCCTTGGCCTTTGTCTTTGCGTCTTTTGGCTGTAACCAGGGGTTCTCTGCATAAATCAGCTTCACGCCCTGATACTGCTCGAAGGTGAGGTCAGCTCCTGCGATTGCCCGTTTCTGCCAGAACAATTCCACAAATTCCCGCGATCGCTCGGGATCCTTAGTAGCAATCGCCAGCAGATAACCTGGTTGTGAACCATTGGTGCGATCGCGATCGATATCTAGGGTCGTCAATGCCAGAGTAAGTTCCTCGCCCAACCAGGGTTGGATATCCTGGGCATAATTCAAGCCCGTGTCAGCCAGCAAGCCTTGTTTGAATTGAGTCAGTTCCTGATGAGCCTGTCGTCGCTCACCAGGGCGAGTCGAAATCTGTTGAAAGGCTTCCAGGCGATCGGGATTGACCAGCAGAGACACCATTGCTGGAGCTTGTTTGGGTACAAATATACTGGCTGCAGGAGCCGATGACGCTTCTCGTAGTAGCGTTAAGGGGCTATGGGCAAAAATCCAGTAAAAACCAGCGGCAGCCAGGAGCAGCAATCCCGCTACCACCACACCTAGGGCCTTAAAAAACGAACGGAGTTTCATGGCAACCACACCGCCTGCTGGCGACTCTGCAAAAACAATCCGTCATTAATTATTTCAGGACAGCGGCCCTTGCAGTCATCAAGAATCGGGATGAAGCCTGGAAAACTTAGAGATCTTGAGCAAACTTAACATCCCCCCTGCCGATTGCGCTGCAAGAAGGGAACCTCCACCAGTTCCCCTTCACTGTCTCCTACCTGCACCTTCAGCCCTGACTGGCTGGCTTTTGTGCGGACATAGCCTAATCCAAATGGCCCTGCTTCAGTGTTTGTCAGACTAGTGAGGATACCGACTTTTTCCTCTCCGAGTTTGATGGGGGTTCCGGGTTCTACGATCGCATTCAGACGAATTCCCCAGATCTGTTGCTTAACACCTTTATAAGTATCTAACCGAGTAATCGTTTCCTGCCCGATATAGCAGCCTTTGTTAATTGAAATAGCCTGCCAGAGAGAGGCTTCTACTGCGTTGTAATCCTCGGTCAGTTCCCGATCTGGTGCGGGTCGTCCTTGTTCAATTCGCAGTTGTTCCCAGGCGCGTTCTCCCAGGGGTATGGCTCCAGCTTCAACCAGCGCTTGCCAGACCGGAGCCGCGCTCTCAGCGCCCAGAATTAAAGTATACCCGTCCAGAGCCAATCCACTCCCTACCGCTACTCGCACTGACTGCCCTGCGATCGTTGTCAAACGGTGGTGGGCATAGGATTGATCAGCGAACGGTTGGATGCCCAATTTGGCTAACAGCGCAGGGCTTTCTGGCCCAATCAGACTGAACATAGCTGTCTCGCTGGTGATATCCTTCAAGGTCACTTTGTCGCCAAAGAAGATATAGCGATCGAGCCATTTCAATAAATACTCTCGACGATTAGGTGAAACCACTACGATCACTGCGTCGTCCAGGATATAAGCCGTTGCCAGATCGATCGTGCGGGCCGTCGGGGTGACAAATAAGGTGTCGCACCCTTCTCCCGGCTGCAGGCGATTAAAGTCGTTTGTACTCTGGTTATGCAAAAACGTTTTGTGATCGGCATCACTGAGTTGAATCCGGCCCCAGTGAGAACGATCGCAAATCGCTATACCATGTCGGGCGGCTTGCAGGGCGATCGCCTCATTGCCAAAACTTGCAGGAATGGAGCCTGCTGCAAACTCTGCCCCTTGCTGACGTTGCACATCCTGTAAACTTTGATTCATGGCAAAATAGCAATACCTTTAGGCAGATATCCTAGCGGCTAAAGTTAACTTGTGGTGTCAGCCTGACTTAATTACATTCCTGAATTGCAAAACCCTCTTGCAACCGTGCGATTGTCCATAGGGCTTCAACACGGTTGCAAGAGGGGCACCTAACAATTCTTACCAGCCCCCTAGAGAGGTTCCGGCGACAACTCTCTAGGGAGTATCATCCACAGGTCTAAAACATAACCCCTTATTCCTAAGGGGTGATCTCGCAAACAGTTTAAGAATCAAACCTTTTCCAAGTCTAGAATCATCGTTTCTTATATGGGAAACCCAGTTTTCTAGCTGAACCTGGTTTATCTCATTCCGCGTTTTTGAATAGAAGCCAGTAACTGAGGCCGAACCTGTCTTGCCCATAACTCAAAATTGAATTCAGGCTGAGCATGATTCAATGTCTCATCAGACTTCCCTTGTTTTTTTTCAGCATGTGATTTCATAACTTCTTCCTACCAAAGCCCTTCTATCTTTGAACCATAAACTACCCTGCTTTGGCTACCCCCCAATCTAGTTAAAATGCAGAATTTACAAGCATTCAATGCGATTCTGGAATAGCCTGGATTGACAACTGCACCTGACAACCTGTGGAACACCTCTCTACAGTAGAGCATGATCCATAACGTCTGTCTATCTCAATCATAAGTTTCCCTGCTGGCGGCTTCGTTTAATATGTTGCAAAAGTTTAATCAGACCAACGGCGATCGTACCCGGTCGCAGCTCACTTTGATCCTTCAGAAAAATGCTGAAATCCTTGCTCAAGGGTTAATCGCTCGTCTGGATAGGTGTTACTGGAATCCACCAACCAAACCTCTGATTCAGCCGTAGTTGTACCAATTATCCTGGCTCCTTCTCCTAGCTGGGTGACTAATTGTTGCGCCATTGCCAGAGGAAGACATAGCACTAACTCAAAATCTTCTCCGCCGTACAACGCCCACTGCCAAGCCTGTTCTTGCGAAACCCACTGGGTTAGGGCCGCAGGGAGCGGAATTTGACGGCGATCGATCCTGGCTCCCACATGACTGGCACGGCAGATCTGAATGACGGCATCGGCCAGTCCATCGCTGCTGTCCATTCCAGTGAGGGGAGAAGTCGGGGGTGAGGGGGGCGGTTGTGATGGGTTGAGGATGGCCCAAAGAATAGGAAGGACATCGAGGCGGGGGGTGGGACGTTGGTGGGCGTGGATCAAGGTAGTGCGATCGCTGACATGAAGGGATTGGCATTGATCGGGATGCAGCAAGAGTTCCAGGCCCGCGCGGGAGGCTCCGTGAACGCCGGTAGTCACGATCGCCTGTCCCGGTTGAGCGGTTCCCCGGCGGATAATTCGGTCTGGTTCTACCTCCCCAAAGGCGGTAATGGAAACGGTGATCACGGGCGATCGCACCACATCACCTCCCACGATCGGCGTTTCGTATTGCTGTAAGCAAGCAAACAAGCCCTGATAAAGCTGTTCCACCCAATCTACTGATAAAGTTCCCGGAACGCCTAAGCCTACGGTGATTCCCAGTGGAATAGCTCCCATTGCCGCTAAATCAGATAGGTTGGCAACGGCGGCTCGCCAGCCAACATCGGTAGGATCAGTGGTGCGATCGCTGAAATGTACGCCATCCACCAACACATCCGTTGTCACAACCAGCGATCGCCCTGGTTTCACCTGCAGTACCGCCCCATCATCACCTACAATATCTGCCGGACAGAATGCTTGCAGACATTTCAACAAACCTTGCTCACCAATATTCTGAACGTTCACCGACTACCACCCATTAAGTACAGCAAGGCCATCCGTACCGCCACACCACTGGTGACTTGCTGGGAAATCAGGCTGAATTGCGGATCATCCATCAGATCGGAACTAATTTCGACGCCCCGATTTACCGGGCCGGGGTGCAGCACTTTCACCTCTGGCTGGCACAGTTGCAAGCGATCGCGGGTAATGCCGAATCGTTGATGATACTCCCGCAGGCTGGGTAAGAGATGGCTAGTCATGCGTTCTCTTTGCAGCCTCAGGGTCATCACATAGTCGGCATTCTGGAGGGCGGGTTCAATTTGCCAGTGGAGGAAGAGTTGGCGGGGAAGAGGGTGGGTGGGGAGTGGGGAGTGGGGAGTGGGGGGAGAATTTTGAATTTTGAATCTTGAATTTTGAATCAGGTCTGACTCCTGACTCCTGACTCCTGACTCCTCTCTCACAAAATCGGCAAACAGTTTGGGGAGCAAGGTTGGGGGGCCAGCGAGATGGACTTGGGCACCGCTGGCGGTCAGGCTCCAGATGTTGGAACGGGCGACGCGGGAATGGAGAATATCGCCGACGATCGCAATTTTCTTGCCTTCCAGGAGGGACAGGCGGGGATGTTCGGAATCCAGCAGGGTGCAGATGGTAAACAAATCCAGCAATGCCTGGGAGGGATGTTCGTGCAGACCATCTCCAGCATTCAGAACGCCAACGTTTACACCCAAGCGATCCATTTCTGCGGCGATTGCCTGGGGTACGCCTGCCTCCCTGTGGCGAATCACCATCATATCGGTGCCCATCGCCAGATAGGTCTTGGCCGTATCCAGAATCGTTTCGCCCTTGGTCAGTGAAGAGGTGCCCGGAGCGAAGTTGAGAATATCGGCAGAGAGGCGTTTCGCGGCCAATTCAAAGCTGCTGCGAGTGCGGGTAGACGATTCAAAAAACAGGTTCGTCACAACCTGCCCCTGTAAAGTGGGAACTTTTTTCGTGCGCCGCGACAGCACTTCCTGAAAACTGACCGCTGTTTGCAGCACCATATCGTATTCCGACGGCATGAAGTCGGCCAGGGAAAGAATGTGGCGGCGTGTCCATGTACTACTAGCCATGCCAAAAGTAGAAAAGGGAACGCTTTCAGCGTACATGAATTGTTCCGTTTCCGGCGCTGAATTTTGATCAACAGGCATAAAGGTCTGACAGAAAGATTATTCTCTATCCTTCTTCCTTGGCGATCAACCTTCATCCGCACATCAAGCTCTGTTCTGCTCACTCAGATTGTTGAGGGTCGTTCTCTGGAGGAGGCCAGCCAGCTTGGACCCATAGCGCACGAGCTTCTTGAATTGAACGCTCTCCTTTATAGCGATTATCGTTTACATCCAGGCGATCGCAGGTTGCTCGACCAATGGAAGTTGTTCCAAGTATTCTTGTCCCGTTTAAACTCCAAATAATAATGATCAACCCACTGCTGCTGACGGGGATTGAACAGTGGCAGTACCAATGAAGCGGCTTATTTACACAAATAGTTGGCCCGTCTGCGAACGAACTGCCTGATTGAATCGCTGATAGTCACTGCTGAGCAACCAGCAGCGAGTTGAGATACGTAAAGATACGATCGAGTTCTTGAATAGCGTTCAGTTCGGCTGATTCTTCGGCTGTAAGGGAGGCTGCTTGGTGGTGCAGAAAACTCCTAAAACCCCTATAGATCAAGGATTCTCACCGAGACAGCGATCTTGAGTTTTATCGGGCGAACGAACGAGGGCAAGGGGTTTCAGGCGCTGTTTTGGTCGTTCAGGTTATCCATCATGAGACTCAAAAAAGTTTTCTGCACCACTCAGGGTGGGCTGGTTAGGCTACGGGGGACATTTGAGTTGGAACAAGCAACGCTATCTGGTGGAAACCGTCTTCGGGATTCCCTTGTCTCAGAGGAGCCTCTCGAAGATGCACCAATGGTTTTGTCAAAGTTTGTATCCGAGTTATGAACAATGGTGGCAATTGATTCAGCAACCCGGTGTCCGATGCCTGGATGAAACCAGTTACCGCTTGGATGGGGTGAATTATTGGATGTGGGTAGCAACTTCTGCGGATGGGTGTGTGCTGTTTTTAGCACCGACTCGCAGTTCAGCAGAAGTACAATCGCTTTTAGGTCAAGGCTTTGATGGCATCCTCAGTAGTGATTGCTGGTCGGCTTACAGTCCTCAGCAAGCCAGCGCCAAACAGAAGTGTTGAGCCCACATCGGACGAGAATTGAAAGTCTTAAGCACCTCCAACTTTTCTGCCAATCGACAGTTTGCCGAACAGTTATCCCGATTCTTGAGAGTGCTCGTTGTGCGCACCAGGACTATCATGCGGGTCAGTTAACCCTGGAGCAACTCCCACACCATCGCTTGATTGTAGAGACCCAACTGGCTCAAGTATTGGAACATCCACCGGAGAAGGGTTGGCTAGCCGATGCTCAAATGTTGGCCAATCGGTTCACTCGCTATTGGTCAGATTGGTTCACATTTCTGAGTCATCCAGAAGCCAAACCTGACAACAATGATGCTGAACGTGCCCTCCGCCCGGTAGTGATCCATCGCAAGGTAACCGGAGGAGCCAGAAGTCAATGGGGTGGGCAGTTGGTCGCGCTCATGTTCAGCTTTCTAGAAACCACTCGCTGAAAAGGCAAGAATGCAGTGGAAGAGTTACTTTCCTTACTGGTCAATGTTAGGACGTTCTCCACCATTGCTGCCTGCATTGGCATCGGAGTAGGGCTTGAGAGAACACGTATTCTTAATAAGCCCCCTCTCTTGCTGTGACCAAATACGGTTTGGTTAGATTAAACCCTAACCTTAATGGCTGTAACAGTTATTACTAAATCTTCCAAGATACTTAGTTCAATTTCTAAACTGACATTTACTTACAAAATCAGCTTTAGCTAGATAAACTATCAGAGCTAAGAGAAACCATAACCCCATTGGTGGTTAATCCAAGTAGCATTTGTTCATTGGGGTGAATCACTTTTCCCGTTAAGGCACAGAGTTGCTCTTGCTGGGCTGTCGCAGAGATGATGGAGCGGATGTCTGCTGGGGAAAGGGACGGAGTATAATCACCCGATCGCTGCTGCACATAATTCCATAAAATGTCCCGAATCAGTGCCTGGTATCCTTGATTACCGGATAATTCTTTCAGTTTCTCCTTCAACTCTCGTTCCAGACGAATGCTGGTTACTTCCATTTCAGTGGTTGAAGTGCGGGTCAACGCTTGCATACAATCCTCCCTATAGCAGCAGGTACATTCGTAATACAAGTGTAGTATAGCGAATGAAATATTCAAGGGCCATGGGAAATAGATCTCGAGTAAGCCACAATTGCAACAGAACGTAACGTAACTTGCGTACAGGTGAGTTACAGAACGTTTTAAGCTTTTAAGGGTTAAACCTTGTCCACCAGCATTTATGTTTCCAGTCCATCGTCCTCGTCGCCTTCGCAGCCATCCTCAACTTCGTCGCATGGTGCGTGAAACCGTTTTGACCACCAGCGACCTGATCTATCCCCTGTTTGCTGTGCCAGGGGATGCGATCGCCAACGAAGTTCGTTCGATGCCGGGAGTCTTTCAGCTATCCGTTGACAAGATTGTGGAGGAAGCTAAGGAAGTCTACGATCTGGGTATCCCAGCCATCATTCTGTTTGGTATTCCGGCAGATAAAGACACCGATGCCACGGGTGCCTGGCATGATTGCGGCATTGTCCAAAAAGCGGCCACAGCAGTTAAAGAAGCTGTGCCTGACTTGATCATCATCGCCGATACCTGCCTGTGCGAATATACTTCCCACGGACACTGCGGCTATCTGGAAGTGGGCGACTCAAGCGGACGAGTACTCAATGATCCCACGCTGGAACTGCTCAAGAAAACGGCTGTGTCTCAGGCCAAAGCAGGGGCAGATATCATTGCGCCTTCTGGGATGATGGACGGCTTTGTGCAGGCGATTCGGGAAGGATTGGATGCTGCTGGATTCCAGGATACACCCATCCTCTCCTATGCCGCGAAGTATGCCTCCGCTTACTATGGCCCCTTCCGGGATGCAGCAGAGTCGGCACCTCAATTTGGCGATCGTCGCACCTATCAGATGGATCCAGGTAATTCCCGGGAAGCCCTCAAAGAAATTGGCCTGGATATTGCCGAAGGAGCAGATATGTTAATGGTCAAGCCTGCTCTGTCCTACATGGATATCATCTGGCAGGTGAAACAAGCTTCTAATCTCCCAGTTGCCGCTTATAACGTCTCTGGTGAGTATTCAATGGTAAAAGCAGCCGCCCTGAATGGCTGGATTGATGAGCAGAAGGTCGTGATGGAAACTTTAACCAGCTTCAAACGAGCTGGGGCTGATTTGATCCTCACTTACCATGCCAAGGATGCGGCTCGCTGGCTGAATGAATAAAATAGATAGGAATTGACAGGTGAGGGCTAGTGCTTTCCAGCAAGTTGCATTCAGAGACACTGGCTTGCGAAAATGGAGCCTATGACTTCTGAAAAAACTTCCGAGCCATCTCAGTCCTCACCGTCATCCTCGGTTAAATCTCCCTGGAAAATCTGGTGGGATAATTTTCAAATTTTGTTTGTAGCGCTGATCTTGGCGTTACTGATGCGTTTATTTGTGGCGGAACCTCGTTTCATCCCTTCTGATTCGATGGTGCCAACACTGGAAATTGGCGATCGCCTGGTCGTCGAAAAAGTGTCCTATCACTTTCATCCACCTCGATTTGGTGACATTGTGGTCTTCGACCCACCTCCTCAGTTGCAGACCCTGGGATTTACCAAAGATCAGGCGTTTATCAAGCGCATTATTGGGCAACCGGGACAAATTGTGGAGGTCAAAGATGGCAAAGTTTTTGTTGATCGCACGCCTTTAAAGGAACCTTACATCGCCGCCCCCCCGGATTATCGGATGGCCCCCGTTCAGGTTCCCCCAGGAGCGTTCTTTGTGATGGGAGATAATCGGCCCAACAGCAATGATTCTCATATCTGGGGTTTCCTGCCAGAGCAAAACATTATTGGTCATGCCTGGTTCAGGTTTTATCCCTTTGACCGGATTGGTACAGTCAGGTAACGAGTTTGAAGTTTTGAGTTTTCAGTTTTAGGTTCTAAGAGAACTTAAAACTTCAGGTAGTGTACCAGCTTGGCGGTTAGTTCCTTGGGTAAGGAGAGCCGTCGCTGCAAGTGAGGGAGATTGCGGTAAGGGCGGTTCTGGACGATTGCCTTGGCCAGATGTAAGTCTACAAATGGAATGCGGGTCAGGGCTTGAACGGAGGCAATGTTGGCATTGATGGGTTGAATAGTATAAATGCTGTCTGCCTCATAGTGGCAAAATCGCAGGATCGGCTCCCAGGGCTTGAGCCGAGTAGGGGGCTGGTTGAGAGCAGCCGCTACATCCTCCAGAGAGTGAAAATAAATGCCCGATTGGGTTAAATCTACCAGGATGCGGGCCTGATGAATCGAGAGTCCCGGCAAGCGCAGCCAATCATCCACTCCAGCCTGATTAACGTCAATCTGAATCCCTAAACTGGCGGCTATCTCAATTTCCTCAAGGGATTGAAAGCGATAGTAGGGATCGTTGAGAATGCGCGATCGCAACGAGTGAGCGTGATTCAGGTTGGCAAACCAGTTGAGGATAGGCATAAGGGGTCAGTTGAGAATTAAGAATTAATGAAAAGTCTTGAGTTCTAAGTTTTGAATTTTAAGGTTGCTCTGAACTAGAAATTTAGCGCTGAGCACTTCAATCTTTTCTCGTGCCTCATCCGCAGTAATCAACCGATGATCAATGACAGACGGCAAATGACCAATCCCTTCTGCCCTCTCCTCTCTGCCTTTTCTTAACCCATTTGATCCAATAACTGGCGGCGTTTCTGCTCAAACTCATATTCTGAAATCAGGCCATCTTCCCGGAGTTGATCCAGTTTGCGAACGGCATCAGCGATTGCTCCAATTTTGTTCGGATCAACTTGGGGAGTGGAAGTAGAGGCAAGAGTCGTGGTTGAGGATAGCCCATGATTGAACCGCAGATCAAACTCATCCGAGTCCTGAAATAAATACCAGACAGCTTCAATCCCACTGGCAATCCGAGGAATGGGAGTCCAGAAAAGCAGAAGATATACCATTCCCCAGATGGGTTGTCTGAGATAGAACTTATGGAAGCCTGCGATCGGAGCGACAGCACCAGCCAAGGCTAACAGGGAAGCAACCTTGCGATCTTTGGGTTTACTCAATAGATCTTTGGACTTACTGAACACGATGGCTCACTCCATCAGAACGACTGTACTCTCGTTGCCCCAATTCTATCCTGTTATTCTCGCCCGTCTGTGGTAAGAAGCCAGTAAGATTTGGCAGCCACTGTCCTGTTCTGTGAATAAATGCACAGTACATTAAAGTAAGACTTGGAAATTTGCTGATGCTAAGACGAGATTTCTTTAAAGACTTTATGATAACCGAAATAACTGATTACAGTAGAAAATAAACTTGTTCCAGTTTAGAACTATGTTTTTTTCACAAGATAACTAAAATTCTGGCTGGGTTTGGTTTAGTTACCTTAAATCAGGTAATCAGAAAAACGGCTAGGTCTACAGAGAATTTTAGATTGTAACTATCCCTGTAAGGCTGCTTGTCAATGTCACATAGCGCTCTTCCCTCGGAATGGATAAGACAATTTGCTGACCCCTACGCCATCTTAGGAATTCCAGTAGCTGCGGACGGTCGCCGTGTCCTGAAGCGCTACCGTGATATTGCCAAGCTGCTCCACCCCGATCGCTACGCTCTGACTGGAGGAAATGAAAAAGAACTGGCCACCCAACTGTTTGCTCGCTTAGTTAATCCAGCTTATGAACAGTTGAAACAAGATAAAGGGCGTGCAGAACATACAGCCCTGCTCCGGGTTAAAGTTCGGCGGCTGTGTCGGGAAGGCCTGCTTACCCCTGAAAGCGAGATTGCCCGAAAACTGATGGAGCATCCCGTAACTGAAGTAGACACCTTTTACGAACAGTCCATTAGCATGCTGGCTCAGTCTCAATATGAATCTCTGGAGTTAGAGAAATTTGAATTCATTACCCAGCAGATTAGTGAACTGAATCTGGTTTATTTGCAACTCAAAATGGGGGATGGGATCGTTCGAGAACGGCGCACTGGCCTGATTGCAGCAGCAGCAGCCCAGCCCGTGCAGTTTACCCCTGTCCCCACGAATCCTGATGTGGTGACGGAGAGCTACGACCAACGCCACTACCGCAGGGCAAAAGAGTATGCCAAAAATGGAGCCTGGAATCGAGCCATACAAGAGTTGCGGGATGCGATTAAGATCAAGGCCACCAAGAGTGAATATCACTCCTTATTAGGAGTTGCTTATCTACACCAGCAGAAATTTTCAGGAATGGCAAAGGTGCATTTAAAGCGAGCGTATGAACTGAACCCGAACGATCCGCTTGTCTTAAAATTTGGCGCAAAGGTTGGGTTGCCAGTTACATCGTCTGGACGTGCTGATAATACCAGTCAGCGTTCTCAGCCACCTAACCCCCGACCAGCACCAACCCGATCGAGCCAGGGTAGCCCGAAGCTATCACAGTCCGTCGATCGCAAAGGATTTTGGGACTGGCTATCAGGTAAGAGATCCGATTGTACTCAATTCGGCTCTGGTGCTCAACAACCCGTAAAAAATCAGAAACGAGGTTGGCTGGCTGCCCTATTTGGCGGGCGGTAAGGGGGTTTGGAGTAGTGAAACCCCTACTTAACCCAACCTCTCTCACTGTCCTAAGATAATTTGTATAAGGACTTCAAACCTGTTTTTCTCACATAGTTGAGATTTTTGAAGCTATGGGATTTTTTGACTCTGAAATTGTTCAGCAGGAAGCGAAGCAACTTTTCGAAGATTACCAGTCGCTGATGAAACTGGGTAGCCATTATGGTAAATTTGACCGGGAAGGCAAAATCATCTTTATTGAGCAGATGGAAGCCATGATGGAACGCTATCGAATCTTCATGAAGCGCTTTGAGCTTTCTGAAGACTTTATGGCACAAATGACAGTAGAACAATTGAAAACTCAGCTAGGACAATTCGGCATTACTCCTCAGCAGATGTTTGATCAGATGAACATGACGCTAAAACGGATGAAAGCTGAAGTTGAGAAGTAATTAAGCTGCAAAAGAATTATTGATTTGGGGACAGATTTACTCTGCCCTTTTTTGTTTGTCATCCACCGTAGGTATTACAAAAGTGCCGGCATTCCTTCCGCCTCAAATATCTTAATTACCAGGAATAAAGGGCTTCAATTGACATCATCCTAATGGGTCTACCCGTGGACAGAGGGGATGTGGTTTAGTGATGGTTTAAGTCTTATCAAGAATGCGGATCAGTCATCACCAAACGATTTCGAGACTGCGATTCAGGCTGATCAAAGCATTAACTAAACCTTGTTCAACTCCAGAACTGTAGTTTCTTTGATAGAAAAATGACTGTTCTCTAGCTGGGCTTGGTTCAACTAAGGGCAGAAGCTCACAACGAGCAGCCGTAAGCGAGGCAAAACACATGTCTGGGTTTGATTCTTCTCAAGATGGAACTTCTACCAAAGTTGAAGAAGCGGAAGTTTCGTCAACAATTGGAAATAGTAAGCGATCGCCCTTCCGCTCAAAACCGTCTAGCCAGCGCTGGTTAGCGGTTTTGGGACTGGTTCTGCTAACACTAGGCGTAGGATTTGGCTGGCGTTGGTGGCAGGCCAACCATTCCGGGCGGAAGCCAGGGGCTATGCCTGGGATAGCTGGTGGAATTCTGGTGAAATTGGGAACCGCACAGGCCGCTCAGGTGCAAGATTCGTCAGAATACGTGGGATCCCTGGATTCGCGCCAGTCGGTTGTGCTGCAGCCCGAAATTACTGGACGAGTGAGTCAGATCTATGTAAAAGCTGGCGATCGGGTTCGCAAAGGCGATCCCTTGATTCAAGTCAAACCCCAGGAGCAAGAAGCGCAGTTGGCGAGTAATCTGGCAGCCGTGAATTCCGCTCGTGCGGCCCGTTCCAATGCTTTGTCTCAATTTCAGGCTCAGGAAGCGAATCGGATTGCCAAACAGGCAGAAGTAGACTTACAGAATCAGCAGTATCAGCGAATTCAAGCTTTGGTCAAGGAAGGAGCGTTACCACAGCAACAGTTAGATCAGGTAGAACGCGATCGCTCTAAAGCGATTTCGGAATTAAGGGCACTCGATCGCCAGATTCAAGCCGCAAGAGCCAATCTTGCCGAAACCGAAGCTGGTTTGCAGCAAGCTAAAGCCAACGCCAATGTGACTAGTGTGCGACTGCAACAGACGACTACAGTAGCTCCCTTTGATGGGGTGGTAGGCGACATTCCCGTAAAGCTGGGCCAGTTGGTTTCTACCAGCGACACCCTCACCACCGTCACCCAAAATGAAGTGCTGGAACTGAAGCTTGCCATTCCGCTAGAAAAAGTCTCGGAGTTACGCGAAGGCTTACCTGTCCAACTTTTGAATAATCAGGGAGGCGTTCTCAGCACCGGACGGATCAGCTTTGTTTCTCCCCAGGCCGATAACCGCACTCAAAGCATTCTCGCCAAAGCAACCTTTGATAACCGATCCGGAGTATTGAGAGCAGGACAATTTGCCAAGGCCCGAGTCGTGTGGCGATCGCGTCCCGGCATTCTGGTGCCCGCTGCGGCCATTTCCCGTCTGGCTGGCGAAACTTTCATCTTTGTCGCCCAACCGATGGACACCACCTGTAAAGAGATGATGAGCAAGATGCCCCAGGCTGGCCCACCTGCAGGCGCACCTCCTGGCAAAGCTCCCATCTTAGTGGCCCGCCAACGCCCCGTTAAATTAGGAGTCATTCAGGGCAATAGTTACAACATTCTGGCTGGCCTCAAGCCCAATGAACAAATCGTTCTCTCCGGAATTCTGAATTTGTCGGAATGTACACCGATCGCCCCGGTGAAGCAGTAGTAGCAAAGTTGATATTTGCTGGCGAAATGTCATGGGGCATGGGTCATTCGTTATTGGTAGAGAACAAAGAACGAATGACTCATGACATTTCAAAACTCATCACTCTTAACTCTCAACCCTTCTCTTCTCCCTTTCTTCCCTTTCCCCTATGGCAGACTTCTTTATCCGACGACCTGTTTTTTCCATCGTTTGCGCTCTGATCATTCTGCTGGTTGGGGCGATCGCCATTCCTTCCTTGCCCGTTGACCAGTTTCCCGATATCAGTCCGGTACAGGTGCAGGTATCAGCCAACTATCCGGGAGCCAATGCGGAGGTGGTGGAAAGTGCCGTGACAACCATCCTGGAGCGCCAGATTAATGGGGTTGAAGGCTTACGCTACCTGTCTTCTACCAGCAGTAATGATGGCTCCAGTACAATCACAGCGACGTTTCAATCCACTCGCAATAAAGACATTGCCGCCGTGGATGTGCAAAATCGGATTTCATCAGTGACCTCCCAGTTGCCGGACACTGTACAGCAGACGGGAGTGAGAGTCACGAAGCAGTCCAACAACATTCTGCTGGCGATCGGCCTCTATACCGATAACCAGGAATACAACACGATCTTTTTAAGTAACTACGCCGATCTCTATCTGGCCGATGCGTTAAAGCGGGTGCCTGGAGTCGGGAACGTGCAGATTTTTGGAGAACGACGTTACTCCATGCGGCTATGGCTGGATCCAGGGCGATTAGCGGCACGGGGACTGGTAGTGCAGGATGTGGTGAATGCTCTAAAGGAGCAAAATATTCAGGTGGGAGCAGGTCGGATTGGGCAATCTCCCTCTCCCAAGGATCAGCTTTACCAGATTGATTTACAGGCTCTCGGTCGATTAAAGGATGCTTCTGAGTTTGATGATTTGATTGTCAAAACGGGTACGGACGGAACGTTAATTAAGCTCAGGGATGTGGGCCACGCTGAGTTAGGGGCAGAAAATTACACCAGTTTCTTGCGATTCAGGGGTAAAGAAGCGGTTGGCCTGGGGATTTTCCCAACTCCGGGTAGTAACGCGATTCAGGTGGCGGAGGGCGTGAAACAGGAAATTGAGAAGCTATCACGATCGTTTCCCCCTGGCATGAAGTATCAGGTAGCTTTCGACACCACGTTGTATGTGGAAGAATCCCTGGCGGAGGTACAAAAGACGCTACTGGAAGCCATCTTGCTGGTGGTGTTGGTGATTTTTGTGTTTTTGCAGAACTGGCGCACGACGCTGATTCCGGCAATCGTCATTCCCCTCTCCCTAGTTGGCACCTTTGCCTTTGTCAAAGCGTTTAATTTCTCGATCAATAGCCTCACCCTGTTCGGGTTAACCCTGGCGACGGGCCTGGTGGTGGATGATGCGATCGTCGTGGTGGAAAATGTCAGCCGCCTGATTCACGATCGTGGTATGAACCCCTTCCGAGCCGCTGTTGAGTCCATGCGGGAATTGCTGGGAGCGGTGGTTGCTACGTCTTTAGTTCTGATGGCGGTGTTTATCCCAGTTGCCTTTTTCCCAGGAACGACAGGCGCACTGTATAAGCAATTTGCTCTCACGATCGTCTTCTCCATCGGCCTATCTACCTTTCTGGCACTGACCCTGACTCCTTCCCTGTGTGCTTTGCTCCTGCGATCGGAGCATCAACCGCCACGCTGGTCAGCCTGGTTCTTTAATCGGTTTAATCGAGGATTCGATCACGTGCGGCAAACCTATCGGGGATGGCTGACCCAGCTAGTACGGTTCAAAATGCTGGTGATTGGGCTATTTGTAGTACTGATTGGAGCCACGGCGCTGCTGTATTTGAATGTGCCGCAAGCCTTTCTACCCGAAGAAGATCAGGGCTATTTCATTACGATCGTGCAGGGGCCAGAAGGGGTATCCCTGAACTATACCGATCAGGTAATGACCAGGGTAGAGAAGATTTTGCTTGACCAACAGGAGTTTCCCGAAGTAACCGGAACCTTTGCCGTTGGTGGCTTTGGCTTTAGTGGTAGTACTGCCAACTCAGGCGTAATCTTTACCACCCTGAAGCCTTGGAGAGAACGGAAAGAGCCAGGAGCATCGGCTCAGGCCATTATTGGTCGCTTGTTCAGTAAGGTGGGAACGATTACGGAAGCCAGAGTATTGCCTGTCAACCCACCCTCTATTCGGGGACTGGGTAGCTTTGGTGGATTTCAATTTCAGTTGCAGGATCAACGCGGTGGAGGCAACATCCAGGATCTTTTAAAGACGGCACAGCAACTCATTGGACGGGCAAATATACCGGGAAGTGGTTTGCAACGGGTCTTTACTCAGTTTGCCGCCAGTACGCCCCAGTTCCAGGTGGAGGTGAATCGAGATCTGGCGAAAGCGTTGGGGATTCCCGTGGACACCATTTTCAATACGCTGCAGACAGCTCTGGGATCGCAATACGTCAATGATTTCAACCTGGGACAGCGCAGTTACCGCGTGTATGTGCAGGCGGATCAACCCTTCCGGGCTAATCCCAACGATATCGGTAGTCTGTATGTGCGATCGAGCCAGGGAGAAATGGTGCCGCTCAGTAATCTGGTGAAGATTACATCGACTACAGGTGCTCAAACCATTACGCACTTCAACCTGTTCCGGGCGATCGAGATTTCTGGAAGTGCTGCACCGGGAGTCAGTTCAGGGGCGGCCATTCAGAATATGCAAACGATCGCCAATCAGGCGTTGCCTCCAGGCTTTGGCTATGAGTGGGCCGGAACGGCTCTGGAAGAAGTGGAATCCGGCGGTCTGGCTCCCATTATCTTTGGGCTGGGTCTGGTGTTTGTGTTTCTGGTGTTGTCGGCCCAGTATGAGAACTTCATTGACCCGTTGATCATCATGCTGGCCGTCCCATTGGCCATTCTGGGCGCACTCCTGGCCCAATCCTTACGCGGGTTAGCCAATGATGTCTATTGCCAGATTGGTTTGGTGATGCTGATTGGGATGGCCAGCAAGAACTCGATTCTGATTGTGGAGTTTGCCAACCAGTTACGGGAACGGGGGCTGCCCCTGACCAAAGCCGTGATTGAAGCTTCTCAGGAACGGTTGCGGCCTATTTTGATGACCTCCTTCTCTGCCTTGTTAGGGTTCACTCCCCTGATGCTGGCTTCTGGCGCTGGAGCCGCCAGCCGGGTTTCCCTCGGTACAGCCGTCTTTGGGGGGCTGTTCGTCGCCACGTTTTTGAGCCTGTTTGTAGTACCTGTGCTGTATCTCGTGATTAATGGGTTGCGCGATCGCTACCTGCCCAAACGTCATTCCTAATTTTTCCCTCATTATCATGAAACTACCCTGCTAAATCTCCCTTAAAAAGGGGAGAGTTTGAAAGGATAAGATGGTGAGTGGCTCAAGACTCAGGGTGAACTCGTCAAATCGTTAAACCGGGGTCTGTTGCACTCCCTAGGGGATTTAGTACAGCGATCGCTAACTCCCCAAGTTGATAAGCTTTTCTAATTCAAAATCGCTAATCCAAAAGCGCTAATCCAAAATCCAATCGACTGCTAGGGAGATGCATCTATCTTTGGTAAGATGAAGAGTTTGCAAAGGAACTCGACGCTGCAAGGAGACAACCCACTATGGCGCGGATGTATTATGACGCGGATGCCAATTTAGACCTGTTAGCAGGGAAAACGATCGCAATTATTGGATATGGCTCTCAGGGACATGCCCACGCCCTGAACTTAAAAGACAGCGGCATGAACGTCATTGTGGGGTTGTATCCCGGCAGCAAGTCGGAAGCAAAAGCCCAGGCCGCAGGATTGACAGTAAAAAGTGTCTCGGAAGCGGCCAAAGCGGCGGACTTCATCATGATTCTGCTCCCTGATGAAGTGCAGAAAACCGTTTACAAGAACGAAATTGAGCCGGATTTGACCGAAGGCAAGGTTTTGTTGTTTGCCCACGGATTTAACATCCACTTTGCTCAGGTGGTTCCTCCCGCCAACGTGGATGTGGTGATGGTAGCTCCCAAAGGGCCAGGACATCTGGTACGCCGCACTTATGAGCAAGGGGAAGGGGTTCCCTGCCTGTTCGCGGTCTATCAGGATGCGTCGGGTCAGGCTCGCGATCGGGCGATGGCCTACGCCAAGGGAATTGGTGGCACCCGTGCGGGCATTCTGGAAACCACCTTCCGGGAAGAAACAGAAACTGACCTGTTTGGGGAACAAGTGGTTCTCTGCGGTGGCCTCAGTGCCCTAATCAAAGCCGGATTTGAAACTCTCGTTGCTGCAGGCTATCAGCCTGAACTGGCCTACTTCGAGTGTCTTCACGAAGTTAAACTGATTGTGGATCTGATTGTGGAAGGCGGATTAGCCAAAATGCGCGACAGCATCTCCAATACGGCAGAATACGGTGATTTAACTCGCGGTCCCCGAATCGTTACCGATCAAACCCGCGCCGAAATGAAAAAAATCCTGCAAGAAATTCAAACTGGTCAATTTGCCCGTGAATTTGTCCTGGAGAATCAGGCTGGGAAACCTGGATTCACTGCTATGCGGCGGCGGGAAGCAGAACACCCCATTGAAGAAGTGGGTAAGGATTTGCGAGCCATGTTTAGCTGGTTGAAGAAAGCATAGAGCAGTAGGGAGATCAGAGATCAGGGATTAGGGGTAGCAGTCAATATCCCTGCTGCTCCTCAATTCTCAATTCACCTTCTGCCCTCTGTGCCTGCCTTTCTGTCTTAACTAAGCCAAGTCCAGCTAGAGAGTGGTCGTTTTCCGATCAGAGAAGCTACGGTTCTGGACTTGGACAAGGCTTAACTAACAATACTTAGTTCAGACCAGAATTCTCTATGATTGAACCGACTGAGTCTTCGTCCGTACCTGCTGTAACCGTGTGGGAGGGAATTGCGATCGCGGCGGGGAGTGTTTTGTTAGTCGCGATGGGATCAGCCGGTCTAGTCTACAAATTCTTTGTCAATGCGGCGAACCCCCAACGGGCAACGCTGATCGCAAAAAGCCTGATGGACTACAACATTCCTGATGCTGAAGGGGTGTTTGGGGCTAACCTGGGGGGAGCCAAGGTTGCCATTATCAGCAGTCGATCTTTTCCTAAAGATGCAGCCGTTCTGGATGGGATTAATCCAGCCGCTGCCAAGGGAGTAGAACTGTTTGTGGCCAGGCTGCCCCTGGATGTAGAGACAACTCTCGCCCAAAATGCGACTCAGCCACCCTCAACGTCAAATATCTCTCCCTCTTACGACCCCTTCTCTGCGTCCGATTTTTCCTTTTCTTACCGTTCTGGCGAAGAATTCATCGTGAACCAGGAACGGATTGAAGAAAAAATGTTTTGTCAGCAAAAGGTTCCGGTTCGCATTCAAGAAGGAAACCTTACGCTCTCCAGCCAGGCCCCCCGGCTCCCTGCCGTTAAATATGATGCCAGTGCCCCTGTTGGTAACAGCAAGCGGCAGGTGACGATCACGGCGATCGGGCCAACGGCGAAACAGGATGCGGCGATAGTGTTTAATTCTCTGAACTGCAAATGATGGTGGTAGAGACATTCCGCCGAAACATCTCTACAAGGATGGGGAAATGACGGCTCGGTTAGAACTTGATCAGAATCAAACTCCCCTACTGGCGATGTTGGAAGTTTGCCGCGATCGCTCCTACGCAGCCTTTCATACCCCAGGTCATCGACGGGGACGGGGAATTTCTACCCGATTGACCGACCTCTGTGGCGATCTCGTTTTTCGGGCTGATCTGCCGGAATTACCAGAATTAGACAACTTATTTGCTCCAGAAGGAGTCATTCGAGAGGCTCAGGAACTGGCAGCAGCGACTTTTGGGGCTGAGCAAACCTGGTTTCTGGTGAATGGCTCTACCGCAGGAGTTGAAGCCGCGCTTCTGGCCACCTGTAAACCAGGAGAAAAACTAATTCTGCCGCGCAATGTGCATCGATCGGCCATTTCAGGCTTAACTCTATCGGGAGCGATCCCCATCTTTGTGTATCCCGACTACGACCCAGTTCTGGATCTGGCTCACAGCATTACTCCTGCAGCGATCGCGACGGCTTTAGACCAGCATCCTGATGCCAGAGCCGTATTGATGGCGTCTCCCACCTATTACGGCACCTGTGGAAATGTGGCTGCGATCGCCCATTTAACTCATCAACACGGCATTCCCCTGATCGTGGATGAAGCCCACGGTGCCCATTTTGCCTTCCATCCCGATTTACCCACTCCTGCCCTCGCCAGTGGAGCTGATCTAGTGGTGCAATCGACCCACAAAACCTTAACAGCGTTGACCCAGGCCGCCATGCTGCACGTCCAGGGCGATCGCCTGGATCGCGATCGCCTGAGTCAGGCTCTCGCCCTTGTCCAATCCACCAGTCCTAATTATCTGCTGCTGGCCTCTCTGGATGCGGCTCGTCATCAGATGGCGACTGAAGGTCAGGCCCGGTGGTCAGAAACGTTACAGTTGGCTGGCGAGGCACGATCGCGGCTGTCCCAAATTCCCGGTTTATCCCTTCTCCATCTAGAGCAGGCCATCACTTCGGGTTTTGTTGATCTCGACCTAACCCGTTTAACTATCACTGTGACTGACCTGGGAATAGACGGTTTTACTGCCGATATCCTTTTGCACACTCAACTGGGAGTCACGGCAGAACTTCCCACTCTGCGACACCTGACATTCATCACTGGTCTGGGAAATACGCAGGCAGATATCGATCGATTAGTCATGGCGTTTGAACAAATGGCGCAAGGCGCGAGGCACAAGGCGCGAGACAATTCAAAACTCAAAATTCAAAATCCAAAATTCAAACCTCAGCCCTCAGTCCTTTCCCCCCGTGAGGCATTTTTCGCTGTAGCTGAAACCTTGCCTATTCATGATTGCGTTCATCGCATCAGTGCCGAACTGATTTGTCCTTATCCTCCTGGCATTCCGGTGCTGATTCCAGGAGAAGTTATCACAGAGGAGGCAATCGCTCATTTGCAAGAAATTCTGGCTTTGGGAGGCGTAATCAGTGGGTGTGCCGATCCAAGCTTACAGACACTCAAAATTGTCAAGACCTGATCGGTTAGCCACATCTAATTTCATTGACCCAGCTTCCTGTAGGCACGATCGTGTCATCAAACCCGGCCACTCGTTCCTCAAACTGCTCATGGATCAGATAAATTGCCCGGACATGGGGGCCTAAAACCACCTCATCCTGATCCTTCAAATCACAGGCCAGCACCCGGCGACCATTGACGCGAATGCCATTGGAACTGGGCTTGCCTTTGGGAGTGCCATCCACAATCCGGTAATGAATGGTGCCATCGTCATCCAAAATCTGCACCAGGGTGGCATGACGGCGCGAAACAAATTGAGAGGACACCCGAATGTCACACTTGGGATCTCTGCCCAAGATATGGAGTGGCCCAGTGAGGACATGTTCCTCTAAACCCCGGCCATCTTCAATAATCAACAGGTGCTTGAGCTGTGAAAACATGGGTTGGTAAACGCAACAATTAAGGGAACTAGTCAGTTATTCGGTCAGAATCGCGATCGCCCGGATGGGCAGTGCTGGGGGGATGCCTTGTTACCATACTGGGCAATTCGGCGATTCTGTTTAAGGCGTGATGATTCGTATATGGATATTGACCAGTTTGCTCTACTCTCTTCAAAACTAAGATGAACTTTTAGAGGGTAAGTCATTCATGCTGCTGTCATCGCAAAATCTTTACAGTGCTGGCTACTATCCTTCACATTCCAAATATCTACCTTGTTGATTCCTATGCCCTCATCCCTTTGGCCTTATGTCACCCCCGGCATTCCTGATGAACTGTTTGAACGGCTACCGGGAATCCCGATGAGCCAGCGAGAGATTCGCCTATTGCTGCTGTCTTACCTGCGTTTAGAAAGCGACTCCGTATTATGGGATGTTGGTGCAGGTACCGGAACCATTTCAGTAGAGGCCGGACTCCTCTGCTCCCAGGGTCATATCATTGCCATTGAGCGGGATGAGGAAGTGGCCAGTCTGATCCGCCGCAATTGCGATCGCTTTGGGGTCACCAATGTAGAAGTTGTGGAAGGAAGTGCCCCCGATTGCTTAAAAGATTTACCTCGTAGACCCCAGCGAGTTTGCATCACAGGTGGGCGATCGGTGAAAGCCATTTTATTGGAGGTCTGGCAACACCTTCCCTCCCAAGGGCGGGTCGTTGCCACGGCTACCAGCTTAGAGAGCCTGTATCAACTGTCAGAAAGTTTTGCTGAGCTGCAGGTTCGCAATGTAGAAGTGGTGCAGTCTACGATTAATCGCCTGGAGAAACGAGGCATGAATCAGGTTTTTACCGCCAGTGATCCGATTTTTGTACTGAGCGGAGAGAAGTTGGAGTAGGGAATAGGAGTTTTTCATCTATATCCTTACTCCTTAGAGGATGTTTTAAAAGCCAGTCTCTTTGTCACCCTGGCGACTGAGGGCGCGGCTATCCGCAGAAAACCTGCCGACGCAGGTTACTGAAAACCTTGATTGTATTGAGTCTGCGTCGGCAGACTGGGTGAGTGTAGTCGTGGTTTTAACCGCCAGATACTTTTAAAACACCCTCTTACTCCCTTTTTCCAGAGAAGCTGGTCTAATTTCTATAAATGCTGAGTTTAGACAGAGCTAGATCAGCTACAGTGTTGCAATGGCGGCTTAACCTTCTTAACCTTGAGCTAACCTTTTGTTTAGTGTCGTGACTGGGTCATCTTCACCTGCAACATTTTCTATGCCGTGGACTCGCATTGCCAGTGGAGCGGTCGCGATCGTGGTTGCGCTTGGCATGACCATGCTAGGAGGGTGGTACTTCACGATCGGGTTTGGCATCATTGCGTATCTGGGGCAGTTGGAATATTTCCAGATGGTTAGAGCAAAAGGGATTGCCCCTGCTGCGAAAACCACCTTGGCCGTGAGTCAGGCATTGCTAATTATTTCCACCTTATCCCCAACCCTGGCTGATGCAGTGTTCCCGGTTGCTGGAACGTTCATCTGCTTTTACCTGCTGTTCCAACCGAAGTTTGCCACGATCGCGGATATTTCAGCTTCTATCATGGGCCTGTTTTATGGCGGATATTTGCCCAGTTACTGGGTACGGCTGCGATCGCTGGGACAGTTACAGGCCAGTAACCTGCCTCTGGATGGCTTTTGGGCCAGTAATTGGCTGAATCTCAAGTCCCTGCCTCAAGGTTTAACTGCAACTCTGCTGGCGTTTCTCTGCATTTGGGCAGCGGATATTGGAGCTTACATTTTTGGTAAATCGTTTGGCCGAACTCGCTTATCCGACATCAGCCCCAAGAAAACCGTTGAGGGAGCTATTTTTGGAGTATCAGCCAGTATTGCCGTCGCGGTTCTGGGAGCCTGGTATCTCTCCTGGCCTGGTTGGCCGCTAACGGGAGCAGCCCTGGGGTTACTGATTGGGATTGCCAGCCTATTGGGGGATCTAACTGAATCGATGATGAAGCGTGATGCCGGAGTCAAAGACTCTGGACAATTGATTCCTGGTCATGGTGGAATTCTCGATCGGGCTGATAGCTACGTCTTTACCGCCCCTCTGGTCTACTACTTTGTCACCCTGTTACTACCCCTGTTGCCTACTCTTACGGCTGCACCATAATTCTGCCGCGACAACTGATCTGCTCTGGCTGAATTTGTAGCTCCTCTAAACACACTTCAGATCCCAACTCAAACACCCAGCGATCGGGCAGATCGGTAGACAAAATTGCCGATGCAGAGTCGTTGATTTGACACTGAAAGCGTTCCAGAATCAACCGATTACCGTCCTGAACTCGCAGGCCAGTGCAAATCGTCAGGGGATAAGTGTGGTGTTCCGCCAGGGCCAGGATAGCTGTAAAGGTCAGAGATCCCTGGCCAAAGCGAACTTGCAGATCATGGATACTGGCTGCTTTATGGGGAAAATCATCTTCTCCTCTGTCCCCCAGAAGTAAGGACAGCAGAAAGTCAGTGATAGCATTGGCCAGCAAAGGCGCATGCAGAGAGGCATTTAAGTCAGCTTCTGAAAGTACTACGGTGCCAGCGATCGGAAAAGCGGTTAGTAAGCGAAAGGGTTTGCCCCGCAGCACCTGCCGCAAATTGGTTTGAATCTGTTGCCCGACCAGACTGATTTGGCTCAAATGCAGTCCCTGATAAATCCCTTTTCGGGCTGAAGCCGCCACCTGCTGGATTGCACCGGATAAGAGTTGGCGATCGTTGGCCTCAATTTCCAGGTGCAGATCTTCCACATGATCCAATTGCGATCGCACCCAGAGTCTCAAAGCTGGGGAAAGTACTTTGCTGATCAAGCGGCTTTGTTTGCCACCAGCTTCTTGGCTATCAAACACTCTATCTGAAGCCAGAGCAGGCAGATCCACATCCTGAGATACGGTGTCCACCTCAATATAATCATCACTCAGACGCATAACCACCACACTCTTTGACCACATCACACCCCACGAGTATACCGAGTTCAGGATATGCTCAAATGGGATCATCTTTACTAAGAAGCTTTACAAATAACCTTAACAAAAGCCGATCCCCAGTTTTGATAAGTCAGGGTTTTATGACTTTTTGATTCCTGAGGAACTGAGAAAATCAGCAAAAGCTTGAAAAAACATTGATCTAGCTCTTGACCTGAATGATCTTTTCTTGCAACATGAACTTAATAAATGCGATCCCCAAATCCTTCTAAGACCTAAATCGTTTCTTCTAAGCCAAGTTCAGCTAAAGAATTGTCGTTTTCCAATTCAGAGAAACTCCGATTCTGGACTTAGGCAAGGGTTTAAAACCTGAATCTTTATAAGTCTTTATAAGTAAGTTCTGTCTTTTGGCTATTCCTTTTGGCTAATTGTTAACCCCCCTCGGAGAATCACTAGCTATGTCTAATCGTCCCCCTCTTGAAGAAATGACCCTGCGCCAGCTTCGTCGGGTAGCCAGTGAATGTGGTGTGTCCCGGTACAGCCGGATGAGGAAAGACCAACTACTGGCCGCTATCCAGGAAATTCAGATGCGGCAGCAGGGGGGGGCGGCTCCTGTGCAAGAACTGCTGGCCCAAGAGGTGGTGGAAGCAGCCAAGTTTGATGTTGGGCAGGACGATCGCACGGGGGGAACTCTGGCAGCAGTTGATGAAGGGTTGCCGGAGCTACCCGATGGCTATGGGGATTGCCGGATTGTACTGATGCCTCGTGATCCCCAATGGGCCTATGCGTACTGGGATATCACCAATGAAGCTAAAGAGGTGCTGCGCCAGCAGGGGGGACAGCAACTGGCCCTGCGCATCTATGATGTGACAGATATTAACCTGGCGTTTCAATCCCCTCATAGCGTTCAGGAGTATCCCTGTGATGAACTGGCACGGGAATGGTATCTGCCAATTCCAGTCAGCGATCGGGATTACGTTGTTGATATTGGCTATCGTTGCCTGGATGGTCGCTGGTTGCTGCTGGCCCGCTCTGCTACGGTTCGCATTCCACCCATCTATCCTTCAGATTGGATTGAAGACCACTTCTTGACCATTTCCTGGGAAGACAGCCTGCAAGGCCAGACCTTTGCCACCCTCGTACCTCCCAGTAGAAGGATGGCTGTTGAGCCTGTTTATGACGAGATGTACGAACTGGCTGAAGCCGCCGAAGCAGAGCGGGCTGCTGGTTCCCTCTATAGCTCTATGCAGCAGGTTCCTGGCTCTGTTGCTGGCTCTGTTCAACACGTTGCTGGCTCTGGTCAACAGGCCGTCAGTTCTTATGTTCTCGCTTCTGGTGCGGGAATGTGGGCTTCCGGGGTACCTACAACCGAGTCGGGTGTCGGCATGACCATGTCCGGGGTGGGACTCACTGAGTCCGGAGTAGGGATGACGCAGTCGGGTATTGGCATGACCCAATCGGGAGTTGGATTGGGGATGTCGAGTGTGGGGATGACCATGTCCGGCGTGGGACTGACGCAATCCGGGGTCGGCATGACTGAATCCGGCGTGGGTATGGGTTATACCATGTCTGGGGTCGGGATGTCAGGCGTAGGACTCACCACATCGGGGGTCGGAATTGGCGTAACCATGTCCGGGGTTGGGATGGCTATGTCGGGGGTGGGACTGACGCAATCCGGGGTCGGCATGACTGAGTTGGGCGTGGGCATGGGGTATACCATGTCCGGGGTGGGCATGTCGGGGGTCGGGATGGGTTACACCATGTCCGGGGTCGGCATGACCATGTCCGGGGTGGGACTAATGCAATCCGGGGTTGGGATGTCGGCCTCTGGGGTGGGCATGGGGTATACCATGTCCGGGGTTGGGATGTCGGGGGTCGGGATGACGATGTTGGGAGTGGGGATGTCCGGTGTTGGATTCTCTGGCTCCTTACCGATCGTCCGTCCCCGCAAGTTCTGGTTAGTGGCCGACGCAGAATTAATCGTTTATGGCGCAACCGAACCAGATGCGATTGTCACCATTGGAGGTCGTCCCATCAAACTCAATCCAGATGGCACCTTCCGATTCCGCATGTCCTTCCAGGATGGCCTGATCGATTACCCCATCATGGCGGTTGCTGCCGATGGCGAACAAATGCGCTCAATTCACATGAAGTTTAACCGCGAAACTCCTGAACGCCACACCAACACAAAGGACGAAGCGGTTGAAGAGTGGCTGGCCTAGTCACTATTAGTGACTTATCTCCCTTCCAGCCTTGCTCCCCTGACCCCCTTCAGGGGAGTTTTTTATGGCGACGATTTTGGATTTTAGATTTTGGATTTTGGATCGAACGGTTATGAGTTGATAGCTTATGAGTTATGGCGTTCTCGTGTCCTCCTGAAGATTTCAGGATTAATTGGATTACCCTGCAATTTAATTGGGTATCCGATAGGCTGGAAAAACCAACCCGACTGCCGGACGGCTATTTCATTTGCATAATCCAAAATCTAAAATCCCAAATCCCATGACTCCCGATGAAATTGCTCAGCACTTAACAAACTTATTTAGCAACACAGTCACTGAACTGGAGCCAGGTTCCTGGCAGGTCGAAGCACCGGATTTCCGATTACTGGTGTTGCTATCCGACGATCGCTCCTGGGTGCGTGCCTTAGTGCCGATCGCCACTGCCCAGGATGCCCAACCCTATCTGGAACAATTATTAGAAGCTAACTTTGATGACACCCAGCAAACCCACTACGCACTGCAGGAGGGAGCACTGTGGGGAGTTTTTCAGCATCGCTGTGCCAGTCTTACTCCAGAGGATTTTGAGGCTGCCCTGCAGCGATTACAGCACCTGCGCCACCAGGGCTTGGACGAGTGTTTTAATCGGTTGGTGGAATCACGGATTCGCCTGATTATTCAGGCGGCCAAGTTGAATGGTCAATCTTTGGAAACAACCTTGCAAACCCTCGATCGGTTTTATGAAGAAGGGGTAATGGGCGAGATTGATGCTGGAAGTGAGCAAAAAGAGCAAACCTTGGCGGCATGGCGACGGCAATTAGAGCGCCTGTGGCATGAACCAGGGAATGAGACAAGTGAGTCGTAATTAGGGATGGGGGACGTTCAGGATGGAAATTACTGAGATTTTGCGGGAGGATTATCAACGTTTTCCCAGGGATCAGACCTACAGCATCTATGCCGAGGATGTATATTTCAAAGATCCGCTGAATGAGTTTCGGGGCCGCGATCGCTACCAGCGGATGATTGGCTTTATTCAAACCTGGTTCCTCAACTGTCGCATGGAGTTACACGACCTGCACCAGGATGGCAACTTTATTCGTACCGATTGGACGTTACACTGGAATATGCCCCTGCCCTGGAAACCTGCGATCGCCGTCAGTGGCTGGAGCGAACTCACTTTGAACGACCAGGGCTTAATCGCCTCTCACATTGACTACTGGCACTGCACCCCACTGGATGTCCTCAAACAGCACTTTGGTTTCAGAGGGTATTTGAAAAGTCATTTGTTGTAACGAAAGGCACCTGTTGATCCCCCTTAGTCCCCCTTTTTAAGGGGGATTTAGGGGGATCTAAACCGTTTCGTTACCAGCAAGAGAACTTCTCAAAGATCTTCTCAAATCTTTTTAAGCGATCGTCCTGATATCCATTGAACTTGTCTTCGCCAGACAAGATGAACGAATACTGCTCACCCACAATTGCAATGATTTCCAAGAATTGCATCAGCTTAACTCAGTGTATTCAGAAATTTTGGCAGTTTGAATGGACTTGCGCTGTTAGCCCAAAGTTTATTTTAGGGCGGGTTGACTTTTGTCACCTAATCAGGTAGCTAGGAGATTGTGAAAGTGATCGCAAATCTGGAAACAACTGAATATATACTTCAGAACCAGTTTGTTGTGCTTAATCAGTGAAATTATTGATTCCTGAACAGGATTTCTACTCTCGTAGTACGATCGGTTGCTTTGGCAGATGATTGCGGGGTGGACCTGTTTGTTGTACACCATGTGCTGGCTTGCCTTTTTTGATACAGAAAATCATGCTGACCTGCCAAGGTGCCAGTAACTGCTTTAAAGTAAAAGAATGTAACTAATTCTCAGGAAGGGACGATCGCATGCGTGTAATTTTGATGACAGGTAAAGGAGGCGTAGGAAAAACCTCTGTTGCCGCTGCCACAGGTCTGCGATGTGCCGAACTGGGCTATAAAACTCTCGTCTTGAGTACGGATCCGGCTCACTCTCTGGCTGATAGCTTTGATCTGGAGTTGGGGCATGATCCTCGTCCTGTACGGTCCAATCTCTGGGGGGCAGAACTGGATGCCCTGATGGAACTGGAAGGCAACTGGGGAGCCGTCAAGCGCTACATTACCCAGGTGTTGCAGGCGCGGGGACTGGAAGGGGTACAGGCAGAAGAACTGGCGATTCTCCCTGGCATGGATGAGATCTTTGGTCTGGTGAGAATGAAGCGCCACTATGACGAAGGCGATTACGATGTCTTGATTATTGACTCTGCCCCCACTGGAACGGCCCTACGTCTGTTGAGCCTGCCAGAAGTTGGTGGCTGGTATATGCGTCGCTTCTACAAACCGTTTCAGGGCATTTCGGTGGCTCTCCGTCCGATCGTGGAACCGATCTTTCGCCCGATCGCAGGCTTCTCGCTGCCAGACAAAGACGTGATGGATGCTCCCTACGAGTTTTATCAGCAGATTGAAGCACTGGAAAAGGTCCTGACAGATCCCACTCAGACCTCGGTGCGGTTGGTGATGAATCCGGAGAAGATGGTGATTAAAGAATCCCTGCGTGCCCATGCCTATCTCAGCCTCTATAATGTGGGGACTGATCTGGTGATTGCGAATCGGATCATTCCAGAGTCCGTCACCGATCCCTTCTTTCAACGGTGGAAGGAACAGCAACAGCAGTATCGCCAGGAAATCCACAACAACTTTACGCCTCTTCCCGTGAAGGAAGTGCCGCTGTATTCCCAGGAGATGTGTGGTCTGGAAGCGCTCGATCGCCTGAAAGACACGCTTTACCCGGAAGGCGAAGATCCCGCACAGGTGTACTATAAAGAAACCACACTGCGGGTAGTGCAGGACAAACAGCAATACAGCCTGGAACTTTACCTACCCGGCATTGATAAGCACCGGGTTGAATTGAGCAAGACTGGTGACGAACTCAATATCCGCATTGGCAACCACCGTCGCAATCTGGTTCTGCCTCAAGCCCTGGCCGCCCTGCAACCCGCTGGAGCCAAAATGGAGGAAGACTACCTCAAAATTCGCTTTGCAGCAGGGGTATAAAATTCTCTTCAGCCCTAAAACTCATTCTCCCAATGCAACTTAGGTAAAAATCTGCAATTTAGGTAAAGATCAGATTCATGCCTACTGTTTTGTATTTACGAGGTTGGCGGCTTCATTTCTATTCCAATGAAGGCAATGAACCAATTCATATCCATGCTCAGAAAGGAGATAGCGACTGTAAGTACTGGCTAGATGTAGATGCTTATGAAATCCGAGAAGCTTACGCCTACAATAGGTCAGCATGGGACACCAGAGAGGTTCGTAAAATTATTCTGCAACATTTTGATGAGATTGTAGAAGCTAGGGAAAAGGCTTTTGAAGAGCAAGCATGAACAAACAACATAATGAACAAACAACATAATATAGAGAGCATTGATTTTGATGGAGCATGGATGATTTTGGCAGTTGATGGTCAGGTCTACCGCTTGTCTTTGGCAGAAGTTTCCGATCGCCTCGCTCAAGCCAGCGAGGTAGACCGCAAAATCTACCGGATTGCTCCTTCCGGTTATGGAGTTCATTGGCCAACGCTCGATGAAGACCTTTCGATTAATGGTTTGCTGAGGGTAGCTGCGGTGCGATCTCACGCCTCATGAGGATTAAGTATCAAGGATTAAGTATCAGCAGACTGTTGCACTCAGCGTGAACCATCTATGCCTTGCCTAGCAAGCTGAGTAAGTTTGCTGGAGTTGCTCGTAGAAGGCTTCCTGATCGGGAAGAACATCTAAAACCCGATTCATGGCTGAAATATCAAACAGGAAGTTGGCTTGTTTTTGCAGACTGCAGAGATAGAGTTTACCGCCAGCGATCCGAAGCTTGGTGTGGATGGATATCAGGGTGCCCAGACCAAAACTGTCAATCATCGCAACGTTTTCGAGATCGATGAGGATGATACTGATATTTTCCTTACGGCACTCCTCAACTTGCTCGAGCAATTGTTTAGCGACACTAGCAGATAGGATACCTTCTGGTTTTAGAAGCCTGAACTCTGGGGAATGGGTCATGACAAAACTCTGAGATACACAAGTTAGCGTTTGAATGCTGATTTAGATGCTTGACCCCGCTTTCCTGGCACCCTGAGATTGTTCAAGTAGATGCTGTACGCTCTACCTGATTCAGCGGTTGTCATTGCTCAGAGTGCCCAGATGATCGAGAGATATCACTACCAAGATGAATTGGCGATTAACAATTTCTGCCTTCCATCGAAGGGAAACTGCCGAATCCTTGACCTCTACAATCGGCGGGAATCAACTTTTTGGGAAATCGCCTAATAACTCAGCATGCCAACCAGAAGGTGCAAAACCTCTGCCAGATCAGCAGGAACACGATAAAGATTTTTATCTTGAACAATTTGTTTTTCCTGCCGTCGAAAACATCCGAATTGCCAGATGTCTCCCGTAGTCACAGCCCCGTACAAAATCAAATCATCCAAGTCTGTCCAGCGATCAAGGGCAATCAACTCTGCCGCTAACTGGGTAAAGCCACGGGTCAAATCAGCCTGCTTGGCTTCCACAACGAGCAGGTGATGATGAGCCTGCAGGTAATAATCTAAATCTCCTCTGAGATAGGTATCCACTTCCAGCGGAAACTCAATATCAATCCTGGCTTGCGTGATTTCAGCGACTTCCAGCAGCACCGGAAACACCAGGGCTTCTCGACGGGCGGATTCACTGGTTAAACTGACCCGTGCGATCGCCTTCTCTAGCCGCTGCCGCAAATCATCCAAGCGGTCTTGTGGAACTTCAACGTCCTTCGGAGCAGCAATCTCGGCTCTTGTCAGACTGGCCCCTAATTCCTGCAAAATCGCTGCCGGAGGAAACCGCAGCTCAAAGTAGCGTCGGAAGGTGTAGGTTTCCCCAGGCTTAAGGATTTTCACTTTGGCCATCAGGTCGGCACCAGTTCTCCGGGACGCAGGCGTGCCCACTTGCCTTTTTCTTCCTTAAAGCTGAGACAGCCCACCACATCCCACTCCAGTTCAATAATTTCCCCCTGGTGGCGAATATTGACGTTGATCGTGGGTTCCGTCGCCTCAAAGTCGGGAGTTTCCGTCAAATGGGGTTGCTGATGCTGCTCCTCAACTGCGTAATAGGTGGTGCAGCGATCGACATACTGGCAGTTTACACAGATACACATAGCTTTAATTTGTCGGCGCGGGAGATCCGATCTCAGGATTTGAGTTGCTTTTCTGTTACTCTAGCTCAGGCGAAGGGATTCTTCACCCTGAACCGGGTCGATTTTCGTGACAATTTGCTAAAACTCTCAGGAATTGCACAGATCGATTTAATGTCCTTTTGTTGGTTGCATCGTTAGGATCGGATCATTGCTGGATTTGACACATTTAGATCAAGGGTTGGACATTCAAACCATTACTTGCACTCGACTTTCGGCACTATCTCCCCAAACCTGGCCCTTCTCCGTGGAATGGCTACCTCAGTCTGCGTATCTGGTGGGGGGCAGTGTACGGGATGCTTTGTTGGGGCGGCACAGTGAGTATTTAGATCTGGATTTTGTATTGCCTGAGAAGGTGGTGGAAACGGCACGGACGATCGCCCGCCACTACAAAGCCGGATTTGTTCTGCTGGATGAAGAACGGCAGATTGCGCGAGTGGTGTTTCCCCAAGGTACGGTGGATTTTGCCCAGCAGGTCGGGCCAACCCTGGAAGCTGATTTATTGCGACGGGATTTTACCGTGAATGCGATCGCCTACAATCCTCAGAACGATCGCCTGTTTGATCCGCTACAGGGTCGGCTGGACTTGCAGCAGCAGCAGTTGCGAATGGTGTCGATCGAGAACCTGGAAGAAGACCCCCTGCGATTGCTCAGAGCCTATCGACAGGCCGCCCAACTGGGATTCTCCCTGGAAGCTGAAACTCAGGCCGCGATTCGTCAGTTGGCCCCGCTCCTGTGCCGGATTGCTGCCGAACGGGTTCAGTCAGAACTGAATTACCTACTCAGTACCGAGGCTGGTACTCCCTGGCTGACTCAGGCATGGCAGGATGGTCTACTGCAAAGCTGGCTCCCCGATGCGACAGCACGCAGTTTGGAATTAGTCGAAAAGGTAGATTGGGCGGCACTGCTGTTGAATGAAACGTCTCCGACCTTTGCCCAGGGGTTATTCCAGCACCTGCGTCCCAGCTTTGGCACTATGCTCCCAGCCGCTGCCGAACAAAAAGCATCTGGCTCGGCTCGCAACTGGTTAATGACCGCAAAGCTGGCTTGTTTACAAGCAGCGGATCCCGATGTCGCCGAGATGCGTTTGAGAAAACTCAAATATAGTCGAGTAGAGATTCAGGCTGTTTGTACGGTGTTGAAGTTTTTGCCAGTCCTGGAAACGGCGGCAGGTCTATCTGGCGAACATCCCCCCTTGCTACAGCCTGTTCACCCTCAACTGGCGCTGTCTCTCCGAGAACAGTATTTCTTGTTCCAGGGCGTTGGTGCCGTTTTTCCAGCGGTTGCCGTCGTGGCGATCGCTCACGGAGTCCCCCTGGACGCGATCACGCCTCTAATCGAGCGATTCCTCGCTCCAGAAGATCCAGTCGCTCACCCCATCCCCCTGCTGACGGGTCAGGATTTGATGAAAAATCTGCACCTTCCAGCAGGGCCAGTGATTGGCAAACTTTTGGCCGCCATTCAATTGGCTAGGGCAGAAGGCAAAATAACGACAATCGAGGAGGCGTTGCAACTTGCTAAGGAGATAATCAGCGGGATGTGCTAAAGTAATCTTCTGACTATTTGACGATAGCTAGCGATCTGTCCAATGATGAATGCTTGGATACTCGCTTTGGCTCGTCGTATTTGCCGTTTCATAAGGGGTAATCATGGCTAAACGCCGCAACCAAAAGAAAGAAAAAGCGCTGCGTAATCAGGCTTATGCTCGTAAATTCCGGAAACGGACAAATGCAGGCCGCATGGGCAGAAGACGCGCCTTTGGCGGCAATCGGGCAGAGGATGATCAAGAGCAAGAAAGTATGGATCAAACTGAGGCAGGAGCCGTTGATCTCTAAGCTAAGGCTGCAGTATCAACCAGGCTAGACCAATCCATAAGATGCTTTATAACTTCATAAAATGCTTCAACTCTCTGCGCTGCTATAGTCTGGAGAGTTTTTTAGCTCATATTTCATAATTTTGCAACTGGCTGTTGAGATAGTAGGCCGTTTCCCAACCTGCTAGAAACGCATTTTCCACTCGCCTGCCGCTGCACCAATCCCCACTACAGGCCAGAGGTGCAGGAGTGCCAGCCACCCAGTAGGGCTGTTGCAGGGGCTGATTGGCAAACGCATAGCGCCAGCGATGTACTTGCAACCAGTCTGGGGAGGGAATCCAGGGGGCCAATGAGGCTGCCTGCTGCAGTAGGCTGTGGCCGATCGGCATTAAATCTGTTTCTTCCAGAACCTGTCTGGCAAAGGCGGCGGTACTTTGAATGACCAGCAGGAGATGGGAAGCAGAGGGACGCTTGCTGCTGTCTAAACCAATCCAGGCCAGGTCAGGATGCTGGGAGGAAGCGATCGCTTTCACATCAGCATACTGGTTCAGCCAATCAGCTTGCCGCTCTGCCGGATACCCGGCCATCACACTAATACAGGGGGAAAATTCCACAGCTTTTAAGGCGTTGAGTGATGCCTCTGAAATTTCTTGGTTCACTAATGGTTGCAGGAGCAAAACTGCCTGGGGAGCCGGAGCGGTCACAATCACGGCTTGAGCCTCCAGAATCGATTCAGCGGTGGCTTCAGATAAGGTATTTTCCAGGATCAGTTGCCAGTGCTGATTCGACTTGAGTGACAAATGAATCACTCGCTGGTTAAAGCGAATCTCTAATCCAGCGGCCAGGAACTTTGCGATCGCAGTCATTCCCGCCGGAGCCACATATCGGGGAGCACGATCGCTCGCTGCGGGAGGATGCAATTGCCCATTGGCATCCAGGGTGTAAATCGCATCTGTCCAGATCTCTACAATGCCTGCTGTTATTAAATCCTGGATAAAGTGGCGAAACGACTCTCCTTCAGGCGACAAATAGCAGGTTCCGTGATCGGCGATCGTGCCCTGTAGTCGTCGGGTGGCCATCCGTCCTCCCACTCCCCGCGACTTTTCCAAAACCACGACTTGATAGCCTGCCTGCTGCAATATTCGGGCACAGGTCAACCCAGTAATTCCCGCGCCAATAATGGCGATCTCTACTTGCTGGGACACTTTGCAGATGCCTGTTCTGGTTCAATGAGGCTGCGATCGCACTCATCTAACGGCCAAGTTCTCATGCCAGAAATTCCTCTATGTAAATAGCGTAAATGCTGAATATGGATTTGATTATAAACCTTGTCCAAGGCCAGAACCGTAGTTTCTCTGATAGAAAAATGACCGTTCCCTAGCTTGCCTGGTTTAGCAAAGGCTGTACGGCTAAGAGGATATTTTAAAGGCCTGTCTCTTTCTCGCCCTGGCGACTGAAGGCGCGGCTATAGGGAGCAAAGCTGCCGACTCAGGTTGCTGAAAATCTGGATTTTATTGAGTCTGCGTCGGCAGACTTGGTACGTGTAGTCGCGGTTTTAACCGCCGGATACTTAGCTTTAGCTTTATTCTTTATTCTTGTATTATCTCTGCTTTAAATAGATATTCTATTCCTCATAAAAGCTTTACAGAAAATTAGTTGTTTGCACAGATAATAGCTATTAGGAATTGAATAATGCTATGTCATTTAGATAATTTGTCATCAATAATCTGCAGCCAAATCCTCTAACTCTAAGAATCACTTGTTGTTGAGTACGTTGCGGTTCCAACTTCGGCAATTTAGCGGATTATAAGTGTAGGTTTGGAAATGTTAGTTTGAAAAGAGATGCAGGTTTCTGAAGAGGCGTTTTAGTGAGGTGGACATAAGATGCCTGACTGCATTTAGATAACCTTAGTCATTTGATTTGTAAATAAATTAAATCTTGTCCAAGTCCAGAACCATAGTTTCTCTGATCGAAAAACGACTGTTCTCTCGCTGGACTGGGTTTAAGTCCAGTCAGAATTACAAGCTTTTCTGAAAAAACTTATAACTCTGATTTTGGACAAGATTACATGCCACCTAATGAGTCAAATGATTCGGTGAGAAAGCTAGCGCAGACTCAACTTTCACTCTAATTTCACTCTAATTTTGCTGAATAAGGACTGTAGTAACGAATGCAGCACGATTCATTAAATATCAAGAAAACTTCAACTCCTGAGGTAGGAGTATACGAATGTGAAATTCACCTCAAGTTTAGGTTGATTGAGGAAAAAGGCGCACTCGATCAGCAAAGCCATCTTCTAGAAACCCTGATTGATGCGTTTGCTTATGGATCCGACGACTATATGGAACCAATCCAGGTTGAGGTGACTGCTGAGGAGATCTGCGAGTTAGCCGCTTCCCCCCAAATGCGCCGCCAATTAATCCGCTTGAGAAACTCTAGTGAATTGGCGTAACTTCCTGGCCTTCAGCGCTCAATTTGAGCATACCTGCGCTAGGATGAGTAGAAACCGCGCAAGCACATCTTCGATCCATCCAGATTCAACCTAAAAAGATGTTGACAGATGTAGCGAGATTCGATAGCCTAATAAAAGTCTGAACAACAAGCCCCCATCGTCTAGAGGCCTAGGACACCTCCCTTTCACGGAGGCGACGGGGATTCGAATTCCCCTGGGGGTATTGCAGAAGCTCTTACAGTTAAACTTGTGAGAGCTTTTTGTTTGATGGTATGGGCAATCTCTATTAACTCGAACTTGTAATTCGAACTTGAGCTACCTTATCTGGCAGTGAGGCGGGTAATCTTCTCATGCAGAGCAAGTTGATATAGAGTTTTGAGTAGTACGATCGCCCCAATCCCTGAGATCAGAAATGCCCCGATTGCCCAATATGTGTAGGTTCCTGCCAGCAAAAGGATCCCGGTTAGCAGGGAAAATCCTGCGAGGCAGGTGTACAGGAGGCTACGGTTAGCCAGGGTCAATTTCTTCAAGGCGCGCTCCTGATCAAAATAGCGGGCACGCAGTTCCTGTTCCTGTTGCTCGAAGCGTTCTTCCAGTTGCTGCAGCAAGAAACTGGATGGGTTGGGTTGCCGGATTCTATAAATTAAATAATCCTTCGCTTGTCGTACCAATTCTCCCACAGTCGATCCTGGTCCTGTAGCGGTCGTTAGACTGGCAACAAACGGCTTGGCAGAGGCCAGCAGGTTATATTGGGGGTCTAGCGCACGGGCCACACCGTCAAGCGTGGTGAGTGCTTTCAGAATAAAGGTCATTTTGGCAGGCAAGCGAAAAGGTTGCTGCTCAAACAGCGCATACAACTCACTCCGCATCTCTGTGAAGGCTTGCATCTCGATCGGCTTTTCGGTAAATTTCTCCAGGAGAAAGCGAGTAACACGCTGAATCGGGGCCATATCGGACATGGGTTCAATTAAACCCAGATCCATGAGAGTTTCAATCACCTGATCCGTGTCCTTCTTGAGTACCGCAAAGAACGTTTTCACCATTTGTTCTTTGTTAATCGGTTGCACTTCTGCCATCATGCCGAAGTCATAAAAAATCAGGCAACCATCTTGACTGACGGCCATATTACCGGGGTGGGGATCGGCCTGAAAAAAGCCATCCTGCAGTAACTGCTTCAGATAGCAGCAAATTCCTAACTGATTGACCTCTTTAACATTAATGCCGCAAGCTTCCAAACTTTGGCGATCGTTGATCTTGATCCCCGGCACATAATCCATCGTCAGTACCCGTTTCGTCGTGTGTTTGGGATAAACTCTGGGAACGATGATGCGATCGTGATCCCTAAAGTTGAACCGGAAGCGATCGGCGTTAAGGGCCTCCTGAATGTAGTCAATTTCCTGATACAGAATCTCGGTAAATTCGTGATAAATCGCTTCCAGGTCGTACCGTCGCGTCCAGGGAAGAAATCGCTGGCAGAAGCGAACTAATTGGTGGAGAACTTTGAAGTCCAGATCGAACAGCTTTTCCAATCCTGGCCGCTGAACTTTGACCACAACCTCTTCCCCTGTATGCAGGCGGGCCTTATGAACTTGTCCCAGACTGGCTGCCGCAATTGGAACAAAGTCAAATTCTCGATACAGGTGGTAGATCGGTGCTCCTAGCTCGGTTTCAACAATTGCGATCGCCTCCTCCGGACTAAACCCCGGTACTTTATCCTGCAATCGGCTCAATGCCTGCACATATTCCAGTGGCAACAGATCAGCCCGAGTTGACAATGCCTGCCCTAACTTAATGAACGTTGGCCCCAGATCTAAGAGTGTCCCCACCAGCCATTGGGCACGGCGATTTCGATAGCGGGTTGAACGGCCTGGAATTCTACTGTCCCACCAGAGATAAAACATCAACTGGGCAGAGGAACTGAACACATCCATCTGCCGCACCAGGGGAGAATATCGGGTGCGCTGCCAGCGTAAACGTTTTGGAGCAGTAGGCTTCAGCATTTCAGCATCATAAATGATTCAGCAGCCCTTGATGCATTAGATGGAACTGCCGACAGCCTGAGGCAGGACGAGAGTAAAGCAAGTGATCCAGGCTGAGGACTGTTCTGTAGGAACGCTAGAGGCTGAAATGGTGCCATTCAGATGTTGAGTTAAGCTCTTGACTAGAGCCAACCCCAACCCTGTTCCTGGCACGGCATTTTGCACAGCACTGTGGCAACGCCTGAAGCGATCAAAGATATAGGGAAGTTCTTCGGGGGGAATCGCCGCTCCCTGATTTGTAAGAGTGAGAACAATCTGATTGCCAGCATCTTCCCAGAGCGTAGAGATGGCTAAACGGATACAAGTTTGAGGTTCAGAGTAGCGAGTCGCATTGGTGAGCAACTCCACGAGGATACGGGTGAGGCTTTCACGATCGCTCCAGAGGCTCAATGGATAATGAGGAATTTCTAATTCAAGTGTTAAACCTTTTCCGGCCCAACTTGATTCAAAGGAAGCTGTCACTTCTGTAACCAGATCGACTAAGTTTAGTTCTTCAAGTTGCAACGTTGTTTGTTTAGACCCCAGTTCCCGCAAAGCCAGCAGATCATTAATTAAATTGGTTTCTTGGGCACATTGCTGTTCCAAAATGTCGAGGTAGCGTGCCCCACGATCGCCCTTAGTGCCAGTTTGACGGAGCATCCGGATAGCCAGGGCCATACTGGTTAATGGAGTTCTGAGCTCATGGCTGACCGTATCTAGAAATTCATCCTTCAACTGGTTCAACTGCCTCAGTTGCTCAAGCTGATTCCGAGTCCGCTCATAAAGCTTGGCTTGCACGGCGAGGCTTTGCTTCAGCTCAGTCGTCCGCTTCTCGACCAGAGATTGCACTTGCCGCAGGGTTTCTGTTTGGATGATGGCAGTACTGACCTGAGCACTCATCAACTCAACCAGTTCAATTTCCTCAGGTTGCCAGGAACGGGGATGATCGTCTCGAAGCACTAGAAATCCCAGGACAGTACCCTGGCTTTCCAGGGGGGCTACCAGAAGTGTATCCCTCTCACCAACTTGAAAGACAGTTCTAGCAGGAGGATCGGCATGGCCCAGAATCTGTTGGGCATTATTGATTACCGTTGATTTTGGAGAATGAAGGAAAGCGTACTGACAAAGAGTACATTCTGACAGCCAGAAGACTTGGTCCGATGTCTCCGCCATTGAACCAGGGAAAGAAGATGAGGGGTATGAATCCCCCTCTTTGAACCACTCGCACGTTACCGTCACTTGAGCTTTGGGGATTTGCTCATCTGCTTTACTCCGGAATAAGGGATCCCAATACTTTAATCGCAGAAGGAGGCCGTGGCTCACTCCCAGGGCTGTAGCCACACCATTAACCGCTAATTGAAGCACGTCACTTAAATTCGACGAGTTTCGGATAGCAATCGCTAGTTGTTTGATCACTCCCTGATACGCTGCTTGTTGCTTCAGTTTCTGTTGCAAATTTAGATGGGAGAGTAGAGTCAAAACCTGCTGAGCGACGGCCTCTAATTGTTCAATCTGACAGGCTGGCCAGGAGTAAGGCCGCGATCGCAGCAGGCTAATTCTGCCCAAGGGCATTCCTGGCAACTGAACTTGCACTTCTAATACAGAGCGATAAGGAAAACTATGGGTTGAAGTGGCATCAGAGGGCCATAGCTCAGCAAGTTCTTGCACACAACACCTGGCTGCCGAATTGCTGGACAGAGCTTGTACATCTGGAATAACGGTAGGAGTTCCGTCATTTAATCGAGCCGTGTTCACCCAATTTGTTTGGGTAAATGCAGGGATAAAAGGAGATGAAAGGATTGATCGCCCCGTTTCAGCTATCCACCATGCTGTTCGCACTCCTACCTGTGTAGGGGTAGAGAAGACCACCAGACAACCATCTACCTGGAACGCTTCCCCCAATAATGCGGCTACTCTGGGTATTGCTAAATCTGGCTCAGGGATGGCTACAGTAACCTGATTAAGTTGCTTCACGAGGCCAGTCAGGTCTACCTGAGATTGTATAGAAAGGGTAGGAGTTTCTCGCACTGACATCGCTCCTGTAGTGTGGGGCACCGGGTATAAAAAAGTTGCTTCCGTCGTGGGAGGCGTTTGGCTGTAGATAAGGTCAGAACTGAGAGTAGAAGGTGCTTTTTGAGTCTTTTGCATAATTTTGATGGTCGAGATCCCCAGCCGTTTGAGAGTGCCCCTGGATCCATTAGAATTCCCTGGGTTGCAGGGTATCTAGCAAACAACCTGGGAGATTCGAGAAAATTGTCCTCTACTTAACACAATCTGCGTCTCACGTCATAGACTTATGAAAATTCTGAAAATGACAACGTCAGTATATTGGCTCACCAAAGTAGCTGAAAAGTGCGAATTTACGGAGAAGTAGCCCACCCTGAAGCTTAATTTGCTTTTGCAAGTACGGTTATCTCTAAAGAATTGCTCCATGGGGGGTATGCACTTTTTGTCAAATACTTGTTATCTTCTGTAATACTAGGGTGATAACAGAAGTTCTTTCGGGAATCCTGAAAAACATCTAGTTGTTATCTGAGCCAGTGCTATCTCTCAAAACTTTGAGTTAGCTCTGATTGCGTACTCTCTCATATCTGGAGTCAACTATGAACCAACCTGTAGAACTGTCCCTGGAACAGCAATTTAGTATCCGTTCCTTTGAAACCCAGGTACAACAAATGAGCCGTGAGCAAGCTCAAGACTTCCTGGTGAAGCTGTATGAGCAAATGATTGTCCGTGAAAATATGTATAAGCAGTTTCTGAAGCACCAATGGGGCCTGGAGCCTGGTCCTCAGATTCAGTAGCCCTCTTTGCGAGTGGGCGACCTCGGTCTCTAGCTTTGTTCTTAAGTGGGAAAGAAGCTGGGGTGTGGGGCCGTCAATCGCACCGATTTTGACCTGCTAAACCTGATGTTATTTAGATTGCTCATCATAATTTATAAATTTTCTGTTCGATTGGTTCAGCGATCGCCCTATCAACCGCCGCTCAACGCCTTAATGGCCAACTGAACCAGTTTCCGCGGTTTATCCTAATATTGGGTAGGAACAAAAGCTTTTATTTAGTGACTTTTCTCACTGGCTCAATATGATAAGACCGTTGGTAAGGTGGACAAGCTTTTTAGTCGCCGTTGGATTATTGATGCCTGTCCGGCCCAGCCAGGCAATCACTCCCCCTCCCCAGGCTAATGTTGTGCTCCCCGCGTTACCAGCCCGTGAGCCTGATCCCAATTCTCAGTTACAAAACTCTTTTAATCTAGAAAATAATCCCTCTTATTCGCGGCTTGAACCCGATGTAGAGTTACCAGCTTCAGAAGATTCTCAAATCAAGCCACTTTATCAAATCGACCCTTTGCCTGTTGAAGAGCAACCTCTGCGTCTGGAAATCAGTTTGAGTCGGCGACGGGTAGGGGTTTTCAAAGGGAAAAGTTTAATCAAGTCGTACCCGATCGCTGTTGGTCGTCCGGGATGGGAAACCCCCTTAGGAACTTACCAAGTTCGGCAAATGCTGAGGAATCCCACCTGGATCCATCCGTTGAAAAAAGGTATTTCGATTCCGGGTGGGGATCCAGAAAACCCTCTAGGCCGATTTTGGATTGGCTTTTGGACAGATGGGAAAAACTGGATTGGCTTTCATGGCACCCCTAATCCCAAGTCAGTTGGTACAGCAGCTTCTCATGGTTGTATTCGGATGTACAACAAAGATGTTGAAGAACTATTCCAGAAGGTAAGCCTGGGGACAGAAGTTAAGGTGGTCAAATAGCTCACAGAATTTACAGAGAATTCACTTATGGCTTTTTATCTTTATAGAAGCTTTAAAGAGGATCTCCGCGGTAATCCCCATATTTGGAATAATCCTCTTTTGATGTAATTCCAATACTTAGAGCTTCAGTAAATCTACTTAGGGCGGTTCTCTTGTTGCTCCTGGTTGTGCCCGCTTGGATTGGTTTTCAGTGTTTGCCCTGGCAGGACGATGAAGAGTTCAATTGCAATCTTTCCTAGCTTTGCTAGGACTGGGCACTGGATGGGAGCGTTTCTATGTGCACTCAGCTCAGCTATAAGTTAGTCAGAAAGACTTGCCAAGGGGAAGGCATAGGCGTTTAATGACAGCTAGACCTGCGAATAAAACACATTCATGTCCTGTCAAGCAACACTAGCCCAGCTTGTTCAGATTCTGGGTGCAACACCATTAAATTTGTCAGATGCGGCCTTAGAAAATTGGGCGGTGGCGATTACGACCGATACTCGCACTCTGCAGCCCGGTGAAGTCTTTCTGGCCCTGCGAGGTGAAATCTTTGATGGTCATGACTTTGTAGCTGATGCGATCGCCCAGGGAGCAATCGCGGTGGTTGTTGATGCTGAATTTTCCCATATCCAAGATTCAACATTTCCCCTACTAAAAGTCCCAAATACTCTATCAGCCTACCAGGCGATCGCTCACTGGTGGCGCAATCAGTTCTCCATTCCTGTGATTGCTGTTACAGGTTCCGTTGGCAAAACCACCACCAAAGAACTCATCGCCGCCGTCCTCTCTACCCTCCCCACACCCCACACCCCACACCCCATACCCCGTACCCTCAAAAGCCAAGCCAACTACAACAACGAAATTGGCGTTCCCAAAACTCTACTGGAGCTGAGTGCTGATCATGATTACGCGATCGTTGAAATGGGCATGCGGGGGCCAGGAGAGATTGCCCTCCTCAGCCAGATTGCTCGTCCCGACATTGCGGTGATTACCAATGTAGGAACCGCGCATATTGGACGATTGGGATCAGAAGCCGCGATCGCTCAAGCCAAATGCGAGTTATTAGCTGAAATGCCAGCCAGCAGTATCGCCATTCTGAACTACGACACTCCCTTACTGATGCAAACCGCTCAAACGGTCTGGTATGGTAAAACGCTCACCTTTGGGCTGGGGGGGGGAGACATCCAGGGGCAACTCATCGACTCAGATACCTTGCTTCTGGATGGGCGGCAATTTCCCCTTCCCTTACCCGGTCGCCACAATGCATTGAATTACCTGGCTGCTCTGGCAGTTGCCAAAGTGCTGGGTTTGGATGTGGCTCCTTTAACTCAGGGATTAACGGTTGAACTTCCCGGCGGACGGGCAAAGCGGTATGAGTTGCCCAATGACGTGGTGATTTTGGATGAAACTTACAATGCAGGTTTAGAATCTATGCTGGCATCCTTGCAGTTGTTGGCTCAAATGTCAGGTCGTCGGCGCATTGCGGTTTTAGGCACCATGAAAGAGTTGGGAGCACGATCGCCTGAATTTCACCATCAGGTAGGTTTAGCGGCTCAGGCATTAAACCTCGATCGCCTGGTGATCCTGGCCGATGATCCCGAAGCCAGTGCGATGGCAGCAGGAGCCAGAAATTTGCCCACCGATCGCTTTACCCAGCAGGCTCAAGTAGTGACGTGCTTAAAAGATCTGGTGCAACCGGGCGATCGCTTGCTCTTCAAAGCCTCCCGTGCTGTTGGGTTGGATCAGGTCGTGAGTCAGTTTTGCCGGGAATACGGGCAATAGAGGCTATTTTGCTGGGTGTCGCTTTTGGTGCCACTGCCATGCGTGGGAAAGAATATCCTGCAAATTGGCATATTGGGGATTCCAACCCAGGATTTGGCAGGCGCGATCGCTGCTTCCTACTAAAGCTGGGGGATCCCCAGGACGACGAGCACATTCCACAGTTTTAATCTCCCGTCCCGTGACCTGACGAGCTGTTTCAATCACTTCTCTCACCGAAAACCCATTGCCATTTCCCAAATTGAAAATATTGGTATCACCGCCTTTCAGCAGGTATTCCAATCCTAAAACATGAGCCTGAGCCAGATCCGTGACATGGATGTAGTCACGAATGCAGGTGCCATCAGGAGTGGGATAATCTGTTCCAAAAATAGAGACAGACTCTCGTTGACCAAGCGCCGTCAGCAATACGAGGGGAATGATATGAGTTTCAGGATGGTGGTCTTCACCTAAACGACCTTGGGGATCTGCCCCTGCTGCATTGAAGTAACGGAAGCAGACAGACTTAAAGCCATACGCCTTGTCAAAATCTTTCAATACCTGTTCCACCATCAGCTTGCTACGGCCATAGGGATTGATGGGATCTTGAGGATGAGTTTCGGGGATCGGAACTGTAGTCGGAATCCCGTAGGTGGCGCAGGTTGAGGAGAAGACGAATTGATGGATGGAAGCGGCCAGCATCGCTTCTAGGAGCGTCAACGTGCCAACGAAATTGTTGTGGTAGTACTTAGCGGGATCGGTAACAGACTCACCAACGTAGGCATAAGCCGCAAAGTGTATGACGGCAGCAATCTGATGAGAGGCAAACAGGCGATCCAGCAGAGCGCGATCGCTCGTATCTCCGACTACCAACTCCACATGCAAAATCTTTTCGACAAGATCCCGATGTCCATACACAAGGTTATCCAAAACCACAACCTCATAACCTGCTTGTTGCAGAGCAAGTACCGCATGAGAACCGATATAACCTGCTCCCCCCGTTACCAAAATGGTTGGCTGACTTAACGACACAACATCTTCCTCTTCTAAACACTTCAGTTATCTGTTTTGAACAACCCGATCGGGATGATAAAAAGACTCTACCAAACTTGTCATGATGCAGGTTAAAAATTAGAGCTACGGTCAAAATAACTTCAAAAATATAATATTCTGCGGAAATCCTGTCCTTTGTCTATTGTTAGGTACTTATGCGGCAAAAGCAAAGTAGTAGATCTAGCCCCAGTTCCTGACTACGCAGACGGATTAAAAATTTGTTAACCTTGATGACATTTTTCTGGATTTGCCGGATAGCTGGAAGCTTGTGAAGTTAATGTAAATCAAAAAACTTTTTTACGTAAATACTCCGGAATCCGTATATCCTATGGGAGAAGATTGAAGTAGGCAGCGTACTGTCTCAGTGGACTATAGAACTTATTTGTATTTGATGTGTAAAAGTTATCAATTTGGGTGTTCTGTCTGGTGTATATCCTATATCGATACTTGGTGTATTTCTATGTTTTTACCGAGGATCAATCTGTTTCACCAGGAACTTTCATAAAGCGATGGAGTCTAATACCATAGGGCTTGATAAATCATTTTTAGATGATAACGCAATGTGAGCTGTGTCTGCCATATTGAACATCACTGGTTTTTCAAAAAGTTGACTATTGTTTGAATCGCTTTAAATTAGATTGAGGCTGTGCATTGGTTAATCAAAAGCAATCTCAGTTTCTGGCTTGTAAAAGAGATGAAGCTCAAAGCGCTAGCGGATAGTTATTCAACTCTTGAGGTACTGGATTGCAGAACTATTACGGCATTAGGACACAAGTTATGAGCACAAATGTTCTTGAAGATGAGACTCCCTGCTATAGCGTAATTGGTTTTCCTGTTCATGCTTTAAAGTTTGAAGCTCAAGTTGCTTTAATGTTGCAGTGGGCCAAGGAGCGCCTAAGTAAGGTAGTGTGTATCGCAAATGTGCATATGCTGGTGGAAGCCCACAAAAACCCAGCTTTTGCCTCTGTGTTAAGAGAGGCGGACTAGTTACGCCTGATGGCATGCCATTGGTCTGGATGTTAAGGCGCTTGGGTGTTCCTGACCAGGATCGGGTGGCTGGATTGGATGTTCTGCTCGCTTTGTGCAAACTTGCCCCCCAGCAAAATACGAGTATTTTTTTCCTGGGATCTGAAAAGTCTGTTCTGGAGCATATTCGCTCAAAGTTAAAGCATGAACTTCCCATGCTGCAAATTGCGGGGATGGAGCCGTTACCTTTCCGGCCTCTCACTGAGCAAGAGGATGAACAAATCATTAATCAGGTCAATGAGAGCGGTGCAGGGCTGGTTCTTGTTTGTTTGGGGTGCCCTAAGCAGGAATTTTGGATGTCTAAACATAAATACCGCATTCATGCAGTGATGGTGGGTCTGGGTGGGGCTTTTCCAGTCTACGCTGGCATTCAGAAGCGAGCGCCCAGTTTAATCCGGTCTATCGGCTTTGAATGGCTTTACCGCCTGGTTCAAGAGCCGCATAGGTTATGGGGACGCTACAGCACAACTATTCCACCTTTCATCTGGTTATCCTTGAAGCAATTACTTTTGCGTAAAAATCCTAGTTCTCAAGGGATATCAGAGAATGCTGGCTAAACAGCTTATAGTTTTATCGTAAGCAGCAAGATCTAACCTTGGTTCTCTTTGCTGGCTCTAACCTAATAGTACTTTAACTCAGGCATCCAACATGACTTCACTGAAACGTGCTTTGATTACCGGTATTACAGGCCAGGATGGCTCCTACTTAAGCGAGTTTTTGCTGGAGCAGGGCTATGAAGTCCACGGTATTATCCGCCGGACTTCTACGTTCAATACCGATCGCATCGACCATATTTATGAAGATCCGCATAGCCAGCACGCCCGGTTGTTTCTTCATTATGGCGATCTAACGGATGGTACAACGCTGCGTAGAATTCTGGAAGCGGTGGAACCTTCTGAGATTTACAACTTGGGATCCCAGTCCCACGTTCGAGTCAGTTTTGATGCTCCAGAATACACAGTTGATTCTGTCGGCATGGGAACTCTGCGCTTGTTGGAAGCTTTACGTGACTATCAACAACGAACTGGCAATCAAGTGCGGTTCTATCAGGCAGGATCATCCGAAATGTTTGGGTTAGTGCAGGAGATCCCCCAGAAGGAAACTACTCCCTTTTATCCCCGCAGTCCCTATGCCTGTGCCAAGGTCTACGCCCATTGGCAGACGGTGAACTACCGTGAATCCTATGGTCTGTTCGCCTGCAACGGCATCCTGTTCAACCATGAATCACCCCGGCGAGGCGAAACCTTTGTCACCCGTAAAATTACCCGCGCCCTAGCCCGTATTGTAGCTGGACAGCAGAAAAAGTTGTTTATGGGCAACCTGGATGCCAAGCGTGATTGGGGATATGCCAAGGATTATGTCAGGGCCATGTGGCTAATGCTGCAACAGGAACAACCCGATGATTATGTGGTGGCGACCGGGGAAACTCATTCTGTGCGAGAGTTTCTGGAGATTGCTTTTGGTCATGTGAACCTTAACTGGCAGGATTATGTGGAATTTGATGAACGCTATTTGCGACCTGCGGAAGTGGAATTGCTCATTGGGGATCCAGCGAAGGCAAAAGCGAAGCTAGGATGGGAGCCTTCTGTCACCTTTGAAGAATTGGTGCATCTGATGGTTGAAGCCGATCTCAAGGCTCTTGGTTTAGTGCCCTTAAACGGTCATGCGATACAAACGATCCAAGATGTGGCCACTGTTCGTCAGGTTGCTGGAACCTCTCTATTCTGAACTGGCTATTAATGTTAATGTTTCCACGCACGATGCAGTTGAGGTGTTTTTTCCATGACCACAGCCGAATTTAATCTCGTAGGTAAACGGATTTTGGTGACTGGAGGGGCCGGTTTTTTAGGTCAGCAAGTCATTCAGCAGTTATGTGCTGCAGGCGCAGATTCCAACAAAATTACGGTGCCGCGATCGCGTGACTGTGACCTGCGAGTGATGGATAACTGCCAGCGAGCTGTTGATCAGCAGGATGTAATTATTCACCTGGCGGCTCATGTGGGAGGCATTGGCCTGAACCGGGAGAAGCCTGCTGAGTTATTCTACGACAACTTGATGATGGGGGCACAGCTAATTCATGCCGCGTATCAGGCCGGAGTCCAAAAATTTGTCTGTGTCGGTACCATCTGCGCCTATCCCAAGTTTACTCCAGTCCCTTTTAAGGAAGATGACCTGTGGAACGGCTATCCCGAGGAGACAAATGCCCCTTACGGAGTCGCTAAAAAAGCGCTACTGGTACAGCTTCAGTCCTATCGTCAACAGTATGGGTTCGATGGGATTTACCTGCTGCCAGTAAACCTGTACGGCCCGGGCGATAACTTTGACCCGCGCAGTTCTCATGTGATTCCAGCCTTAATTCGCAAGGTGCATGAAGCCCAGCAACGGGGGGACAAACAAATTCCGGTGTGGGGGGATGGTAGCCCAACCCGTGAGTTTTTGTATTCCGAGGATGCAGCACGGGGAATCGTGATGGCAACTCGCTTCTACAATGACTCGGAGCCGGTCAATTTGGGGACAGGGTATGAAATTTCCATCAAAGACTTGATTACCCTGATCTGCGACTTAATGGACTATGACGGTGAGATTATTTGGGAAACCGATAAGCCCAACGGTCAGCCCCGTCGTTGTTTAGACATCCAACGAGCCAAAGCCGCGTTTGGGTTTATGGCTCAGGTTGGGTTCGAGGAAGGGCTAAGAAAGACGATCGAGTGGTATCGCCACCATGGTTCTTGATCGGATGGCGTCCGATCAGCATATCTGAGCCAGAGCTACAATATCTATTTTGGGCAAGGTTGGATCGATCCTCAAAAATGGGCTAGGTCAACATTTCAGCTGATCAATCGACTTCAAGTGCACTGCTTGAACAGAGACGCCAGGAGGCGATCGTAACGGCTCAACCTGAGTGGTGCAGAAAACTTTTTTGAGTCTCATGATGGATAACCTGAACGACCAAAACAGCGCCTGAAACCCCTTGCCCTCGTTCGTTCGCCCGATAAAACTCAAGATCGCTGTCTCGGTGAGAATCCTTGATTTATAGGGGTTTCAGGAGTTTTCTGAACCACCAAGCGGCTCAACAGTGCATCAATATCCTGAAACAGGATTTTGGTGCTAGCAAGGTGGTTCTGTTTGGTTCGCCGAGAGGGGATTCTCCCTGGCATTGGGAATCCGATCTGGATCTGGCAGTACAGGGCCTCTCGGAGGAGGCTTTCTGGAATGCCTATGCAGCCCTAGGGCAGATTATTCCCAATTGGCTCAAAATTGATCTGGTTCCCCTGGAGCGAGTTCCGGCTCAAGTTGCCGCGCGGATTTTGGAAACCCAGTCTATGTCCACCAAAACGGGAAGTGATCCGCGATCGCAGCAGGTGGTTAAATGAAATGAAGGTCGAAGATAAATACCTGAAATATTGGCGCGATCGCTGGCAGCAAATCCAGAACCAACAGTTGGCGCGGCAGGCCAGGGAGTTAACGAGTTGCGATGAGAGAGGGGGAGACGATGGTTGATACCTTACCGGCACTGCAAAACCTGGTGACAGACACCTGGGTAAAAGCCGGTTGGGAAGAGTTTTTGGCGCTAGCTGACCAGCCAGAGTTGGAGCAAGCCCGGTTTTACTTCGACAAAGGCTACATGAGGATTGAGACGATGCCAATTGGTTCCGGGCATAGCAGGACAATACCCTCCCTTCCCAGACTGTCAGTCTTTACGGCACGGTGAAAAATATCCGGATTAAAGGATTCACAAATGGCAGTTTTCGTAAACCGGGTGTTCGTGAATGCCAGCCGGATATGGCGTTCTAGATTGGGGCTGATTTTCAGATTCCACCCAAAACATCTCAGCCTGTTGATGTGAATGAGTTTGGTGCGCCTCACCTGGTGATTGAAATTGCATCCACTATGCTCAATGATGATATTGGACGTAAGCGTCTCCTGTATGAGCGGTTGGGAGTCCAGGAATATTGGGTGGTAGATGTCAATGCGGCAGAAGTGTTGGCCTTTGAAGTCGGGGATGGAGGTAGCCGGCAAATTCGGGAGTCGAAGGTTTTGCCAGGGTTGGAAATGGTTTTGATTGAAGAGGCTCTTCAACGCAGCCAGACTCAGGATGATGGAGAAATCAGTCGCTGGTTATGGCAAGTATTTAATGGATAAAAGTAGAACCCGGCGTTGGAGCCTTCAGATGGAGTCGCCGCTCCACTCACCCAGGTAGAAACTCGTCATCGAGCAGGTCGATTAATTGGTAGGGACACTCCTCGGGAAAAACTGTTAACGGCAGGCCGGTTTCAGCCCTAGCCTGTTTCACAGCTTCTGTGTAGGCCTCGGTAGCGATATTGTCCAGGTAGGGCTTGAGGCTAGGAGATTCCTGAACGGCTTTCCGGATCCGGCGGCGATGCTCGATTAGGCTGGCTTCCCAACTGCCACTTCTCTGCTCCGGTTGATACTACCATTTCAGCAGATGCAGCAAAATCACGATCAAATTACTCTCTAACCATCTCCGTTCACTCCGCCCCATGTCCTCAATTTACTCAACCAGATGGGGCCAGTCCACCGAGGCGAAGTCTTGACGGCGGAGTTTTTCCACGGTGGTTTCTAGCCATTGCAGATAGTCGGTGTCATACAGCGTGGGATCTTGTAAGTTGACGGCAGGTCTGACGCTCTCCATGGGGAAGTCCTCGAATCCATCGATGGGGTTGAAATCGAAATCGGGTACTGGCTTTTAGCCTGACTTTGAAGCCACTTGAGTCATTCTATTTGGTTCCCTAGCACGGGGACACTTTGCGGTGGATTCTGACCAGGATTTATCTGCCGTGAATTATCCAGGCTAGGGCTAGGGTTGATGTGAAGCACTCATGAAATCTAGTCAACTGAATAGTATGCACTTTAATACTAGAGTAACATTTTACTTGGATTTGCTTATTCAAAGGGTGTTATGGAATAAAGGGTGTTACGGAATAAGGAGAGAAGCGAACCAGAATGCCTGAAGTTCCCCTTTTTAAGGGGGATTTAGGGGGATCAAAACATTGGTTTACAAACAGCCTCTTAGAGTCAATTTCTTCACAAACTCATCAAAACTGGGAAGTCATCGTTGTAAAAAATGCATAGCTACGTCAAACCTTAAGCTTCAATTGTGTGAAGAGAATGGTAAAGATTCTTATGGCGGGTTGCGATTTCCAGGTTGGTTCGCGATATGGGCAAATTCAATAGAAGAGAAAGGAATGCCATTTTTTAGATTACTTGATGTTGCTCAACTTAGAGGCTAGACCAAGTAATCAGTACCCATGATTAAGTGTAAGGGTAAATTTTAGATATGAACTATGAACTTGCTGGCGATCTAATTTCTCTCAGTCCTATCAGAGATATTGACTTACCCCCTGAGGTAGTTCGAAGGATTCTCTATAAGGGTGCGTGTCACCTTCTAGAGAGAAGATTCATAACTGATTATTGAGATAAG